>JBFIMV010000036.1:0-11323 GCA_041611575.1 Desulfuromonadales bacterium
CATCGGCCTGCAACTGCTGCAGATGCTCTCCCGCGACCTCAAGGTCTGCGTACTGGACAGAAGCGAGGAATCCCTGGAGCGCGCCCGGCAGATCCGCTCCGAGGATTTAGAGACCTTTGCCGGCGACGCCACCAGCCGGTTGTTCCTGGAAAAGGCCGGGGTGGCTGACGTCGACACGGTGATCATCACCACCAGCGCCGAACCGGTCAATATCGAAGTCGCACGAATCCTGTATGAGCATTTCGACATTCCGCGCGTTCTGGCCATCGGCATCACCCCCGAAGGCATCCGGCAGCTCGCCGCCTACGAGTGCGAAGTCGAGGGGATCTTCAAGGTCAGCGCCATCGGCCTGCGCAACCGCCTCGAACAGCGGACCAAGACGGTGCACGGCATCGGCCTGGAAAAGAACGAGATCCTCGAAGTCGAGGTCCACCCGCACTCGCGCCTGGCCAACAAACGGCTGGGCAGCCTGCGGCCGCGCTCCTGGCGGGCCGGCATCATCTACCGCGACGGCAACATCATCGTTCCTTTCGGTAGCACGGTGTTCAAGCCCCGCGATCGGGTCGTGCTGCTCGGTGAGCCGCAGGTGGTGCGCACAGTGGCGGATCTTCTCACCTTCCGCTTTGCCCGTTTCCCGCTTGAATACGGTGACACCCTGGTTGTCTGGCTGACTCCGGAGTCGGCGGCAAACGTCCTTGCGGAGGTGACCTACCTGCTGGACGTCTTCCCGCTCGACAAGACCCTCTTCCTGCTCTCCCGGGAAGACGAAGCCATGAGGACGGCTGTCGAAACCCTGGTGGCTGAACGTCGCAGCCTGACCTGTTCCATAGTCGATGCGCAGGGTGCTGCGGCGGAGACTTGCCTGCCGGATGCGGTGCGCGAAGCCGCCTGCCGACCCGGCTTGGTCGTATTGCCGTACCAACTGGGCAAGGGCGCGGGACTGACCTGGTCGAAGGCGGCGCTGCGCAAACTGAGCCAGGCCACTACGGCTCCGCTGCTGCTGGCTGCCGGAACCCACCCCTATGCCAAGGTGAGCGTCCCCTGCCTCGACGCCGACTCGACGCAGCAGGCACTTGAAACAACCCTTGAGATGTCACTGGAGATCAAGTACAGCATCGAAGCCCTGCTGGTGGATGTTTCCCCCTATATCGGCGATGCCGAAGATGAGGCCGCTTTCGCAACCATGGAGAAGACCATCGCCGACCTGTCGCTGGCCTACAAACGACAGGTCAAGAGTCAGGTCCTGGAGGGCAACCCGATCGAGTCGATCGCCGCCGCGCTCAAAGAAAGCAACCTTGCAGTGCAATATGTCGATGGCTGGTCGGATAGAGGCTTCTGGCGCGGGCTGCTGCGCCCCGACCCGGCCTGGGAGGTGATCCGTCGCGCGCCCTTGTCGACCCTGCTGATCCCTTCGATTGAGGCTTCGGTCTGACGACATGCATGCCCAGCCCCTGTCCCTGTTCATCATCCTCGCCTGCCTGGCTGTTATCCCGTTTCTGGCCCGTCGCCTGCGCACGCCATCGGCGGCCCTGGAGATCGTCTGCGGCGCTCTCCTGTTCAACACCGTCTTCGACAGCCGCCCGGAATGGTTTGAACTGCTGAGGGAACTCGGCTTCATTTACCTGATGTTCATCGCCGGCATGGAACTCGATCTGCGGGCCCTGCGTCAGAGCGGTCACAGCGCCTGGTTCGTCCTGGCCGCGGCGCTTTCCTTCGCGGTCACGCCGCTGGTCTTCTGGGTCGCCGGGATACCTCCCTTCCTCGGCATCGCCGTCGCCATGATTTCGGCGGGGATCGTCATACCTGTGCTCAAGGAGCTCGATCTGGAGGCGACCCGTCTCGGCAGGAGTGTCGTCGGTCTGGCGCTGACCGGAGAGCTTCTTTCGATTCTCATCCTGACCTTCATCGACATCGGCCATGTGCACGGTCCTTCATGGCAGGGACTCTGGGCGCTCGGCAAACTGATCCTGCTCTTCGGCCTAGCGCTGCTGGTCCTGCGCCTGCTCTATCTGCTCGCCTGGTGGCACCCGGAGCGGGTTGCCAAGGTCATGGAGAGTGAAGACCCGGTTGAAGAAGGCTTGCGCGTGGTTGTCACTGTGGCCTTCGCCGGCGGCGTGCTTGCCAGCCTGGCCGGGGCCGAGGCGATCCTCGGCTCGTTTCTCGGCGGGATGATATTCAGCCATGTCTTCCGCGGTCGTGCACGCTTCGAAGGCAAGGTCAACGCCCTCGGATTCGGCTTTCTGGTGCCGTTCTTTTTTATCGGTGTCGGTGCCCAGTTGGACATGCAGCAGATGTTCGCCTGGCAGCCCCTGCTGCAGGCGTTCGGCCTGGTGCTGACGGTGGGCTTGAGCAACCTCTCTGTCCTGCTGCTGCTCAAGCCGCTCAGGTTGAGCCTGCGCGAAGGGTTGGCGATGACGGCGCTGCTCTCGGCACCTCTGTCGATGATCGTCGTCGCCGGAACGCTTGGCCAGAAGATGGGCATGGTCTCTGCCGAACTCGGCGGCGCCCTGGTGTTGACCGCACTCTTGGCGAGCGTTCTCTATCCGAGCCTCTTCCGCCTGTTGGCCCGCAACCTGTCTCAGGGATATGGCGAAACTGGCCACGCGCAGCGTACTTCAGCCTAATTCCCCGGGGAGCTTGTCCTCTTGAGTCTTTCAGCCATCCTGCTAGTCTTCCTTTCTGCCCTGTGCCATAGCGCCTGGAACCTGCTCGCCAAGTCGAGCGGTGGCCCCATCGCCTTCATGCGCCAGGCGCTGCGCTATTCGGCGCTCTGTTATGCTCCCCTGTGCGTTATATTCCTCTTTCTGGTCGACTATTCTTTCACCTACATCGCCTGTATCCTGTCTTCGGGGCTTGCCGTCGGGCTGTTTCTCTATTGTCTCAGCAAGGCTTACGAGCATGGACAGGTCTCGGTCGCCTACCCGATCGCCCGGTCCTTCCCGATCCTGGTTGTCACCTGGGTTCTTTTCCTCTGGGGGGTCACTCCGACGACCACGGGGCTGGCGGGAATCCTGCTGATCGTCGGTGGCTGTTTCATCTTGCCGATAGGTCGCTTCAGCCTTGGCCCGGATGGCTTTTCCCCGGCAAACTACCTGAACCGCAGCTGTTTCTGGGCGCTTTTGGCGGCGCTGGCCACCAGCGTCTTTTCGGTCATCGACAAGTACGCCGCGGTGAGCATGCCGACCGCTCCGGCGGACCTGGCGATCCTCAGCCGCGTCAACTACGTGTACCTGCAGAACCTGGTGGCGCTGATCGTCATGGAACTCTGCACCTTGCGGCAAAAACAGGCCTACCCGAGGGCGCACCGCTCCCGCGCCCTGTTCGCCGGCCTGATATTTCTGGTTTCCTACAGTCTGATTATTCTGGCGTTGACCACGGACCCGGTCGCCTACGTCGTTTCCTTTCGACAGATCAGCATCCTGATTACGGCGCTGGTCTCCATGTTCTGGCTGGAGCGCGAAGTGTCGACACCGCGCGTCGTTGGTGTCGGCCTGATTTTTGTCGGCGTGGTGCTGGTCGGGCTGGCGTAAAGGCGGGGCGGGTGTTGACCGGGCCGGGGTTTATATCAGGCCCTTTTTGCGAAGGTCTTTGGTGACAGTCTGGACGAAGTCCTGAATCAGCTTCTGCATCGACCCATCGACGACAGACTCCAGCTGTGCTGACCAGATCAGTTCCCCGGTGGCGGCAGCGTAGAGGTTCGATTCGAGGGTGAGGACTTTGAATCGCGTCACCGTGGCCGGCTCGTAGATCATCTCATAGCGACGGTCGTAGTAGCTGTCGTAGCGATAATAATGGGGCAACGGAGCATAACCGCCGTAACCGTAGCCTGGTACTATGCGGTAGCCGCTGATGCGCCCAGGTGTGACCACCTTCTCGGTACGCTGGTCGAGTATCCGCGTCAGCAGAACGGCGTCGGCACCGTTGGCCAACACTTTGGCGTCAATCACCTTCCTGTCAGCCGATTCAGCTTCAGGGAGATCCCGGTAGCTGGGGACGGATCGCATGCCATACTGGAGCAGCTGCTCACCGAAAGCATCTTCGAAGATACGACGCCGGGTCTCCTGCCTTGACACACCGACCACATAGATATTGCTGAGTCTGCCGGTGTACTCGGGATTGCTCCAGGAGCCGGTGAGGGTGGTACTGGAACAGCCGGAAAGAAAAAGCCCGGCCATGGCGACGGCCACGCAGCAGAGCGAGGATTTTTTCATCACACATTCCTCCCCGAGCAGTATATCACAGCGCTCCGCATTACCATCAAGACGCCAACGTGACGCTGTCAGCAAATTGGTGTAGAATAGAAGGTGAATAGGCTTGCGAAAGGAGTCCAACCATGACGAATATCCTGAGACTTTGCGCGCTGATGTGTACATTGACCCTGATGACACTGCTTGTAACGGCCTGTATGACGGAGAGCCGCTCGGGCTCCGTTTATTCCCGCGATCAGGCCCGGGTCTCGCATACCGTCTATTACGGCACGATCCTGCGGGTCGCCGATGTGACGATCGAGGGGAAAAGCGAGGGTCTGGGGACACTCGCTGGCGGGGCTGCGGGTGGAGTGCTCGGCAGCTCGGTCGGCAGCGGTTCAGGACGGGCGATCGCCACGGTTGGCGGTGCTATCCTTGGTGGATTGGCCGGGGCCGCCGTAGAAAAAGGGGCCACAACCGACGCCGGCGTCGAATTGGAGGTTGAGCTGGACAACGGGGAACTTCTGGCCATCGTCCAGGAGAAGGATGCCGTCTACAACGTTGGTGACCGGGTCAGGGTGCTGAGGGACGCGCGAGGGATAACACGGGTGCGTCAGTAATTCTGCCGTTCCGCACGTTTAGAATTTGATGCTTTACGCAGCAAAGCCGGCACTTCTGTGCCGGCTTTGTGCATTTTGTCGTCAACGTCGAGCGCTCTTCAGCTCTGCTGCAGCTGGTCCGCCACCAACTTGACCTCGGCACGTATCGCTTCCGGCAGGTCGCTCTGCCGCATCAGGCGTTCGACCTGCTCGGCGGCTTCTTTGCGCCAACCCTTGGCCAGGTAGACCTGGGCGATGCGCAGCAGCCACCGGGGGTTGTCCAACTCCTGGCGCAAAGCCCCCTTGAATGATTCGAGAGCGCGATTCAACTCGCTGCCTCGCCGCAGCCAGAACTCAGCCAACAGCGGATGTGCCCCACCGCCGCAGCCACCGGCGGGCAGCCGCCTGAGAAGCGTTTCCGCTTCTTCGAAGCGCTCCTGCTGCTCCAGAAGTTGGGCGCAGAGGACCAGGAGTTCCGGGTCGCTGATCCCCTCTTCAACGCCCTTGAGTCCGGCGGCAAGGGCCGCTTCCACTTCACCGCGACGGGCGTGCAAGCCGGCCAGTCGCGCCCAGCAGAAACCGGTAAAGCGCCCGGCCGCGATCTGCTCCTTGAGGAGGTTGCCGATCCTATCGAACTGTTCTTCAGCTGTCAGGCACTCTATCAGGGCGGCAAACCCCGGGAAAAAGTCAGGTTCGATGGCCAAAGCCGCCCGCAGATCTTCCAGGGCCTGTTTTTGCTGGCCGCTGCGGGCCTGCAGGGTGCCTCGCTCGAAAAGGAAGAGAGGATCGCGCTCCGCCTTGGGCACCTTCTCAAGCATGTCCATGGCCCGGCGGTCATCACCGTCCTGTGCCGCCAGCCAGGCCTGTTGCAGAAACTCTCCGGCTGCAGCGTATCGCCCGGCCAGTTCCTGCGGCAGGGCAGCCATCAACACCTCCATCCGCGCCTCTTCGTCCAGCTCCGCCTCATCTTGCGCGGAGGTCCCGGCAACCGGCGGGTGGCAAGTGCCGCAGCCGGCATGTGCGGGCACCTCCTCTCCAGCGGGACTCCCTGCAATCGGCCGGTCGCCACGCTCGAGCGCAGCCAACGCCTGCGCGGCCCTTTCCCGCAGCTTGGCCGAACGTGCCTGTTCCATCGCCAGCTGAAAATCTTCGCGGGCACGCAGCAGGTTCCCGGATTTCTGCGCCCAGGCGCCCTCTTCGAGATTGACGGTTGCCAGTGTGTCGCCAGCCTGTGTTTCCCAATCGGCGATTTCAGCCAGGACGTCTTCGGCCAGATCCGTTCGATCAAGCTTTTTTGCAACAGTCAGCAAACCCGCCCAGTCCTGTCGCGCGTAGAGTTGTCGCAACTCTTCAAGCGGGCTCTTTTTGCCAAACATCTTCTTAAGAAAGCTCATAGCGTTGCCTCTCGGTTGTTTTCAAACCCTGGCGACAGGTGCATTCAGGCCGGTTCAAGACCGGCAAACTTGACCAGGAGCTTCTTCGGGCCGAAACGTTGGAAATAAATCGTGACTTTCTGATTGTCACCCTGTCCTTCAACGCGACGGACGGTGCCGATGCCGAACTTGATGTGCCGGACTTGCAGGCCGATGCGCAGCCCCTCCTCGGCATCGGGGACCATGCGAACCTCATCTTCAGAGTGAAATGAATCATCCCCGGAGAAGTCGGGTTCGACCGGATCGAAGAGCGAGGCGAGGTTGTGGCTGGCCGGCTTGTGCATTCCGGTTGCGGCTGTCCGTGCAAGCAGGTCCTCGGGTATTTCACCGAGAAAGCGGCTCGGCGGATTAAACTGGTAGTCACCAAAAATGCGCCGCCGCCGGGCGTGGGTCAAGGTGAGCTTTTCCATGGCGCGGGTCATGCCGACGTAACACAGGCGCCGTTCCTCTTCCATCTCTTCGGGGCCGCTTGCCGAGCGACTGTGCGGAAAAAGGTCTTCCTCCATACCTGACATGAACACGATCGGGAATTCCAGGCCTTTGGCGGCATGCAGCGTCATCAGCGTCACCCGGTCGAGGCTGGGGTCGTAGGAGTCGACATCGGTGATCAGCGACACCTGCTCGAGGTATTCCTCCAAAGTGCCTTCGCTGCCGAAGTGCTCTTCCATGCCGGCCAGCAACTGTTCCAGGTTGTCGAGCCGGTTGCGGGCTTCCTCGGTTTTTTCAGAGCGCAGCTGCGGGCCGTAACCGGTCTCCTCGATCAGCTCGGCAGTCAACCGGGGGTAAGGGGTCTGTGCCGCCCGGACTTTGAAATCGTCCATCAGGTCAGCGAAGGCCTTGACCTTGGACGCCGCGGCCCCCTGCAGCCCCCCCCGGTCGAGCGCCTGGCGACAAGCCGGCAAAAAGCCGCCTGCTTCCGTTTCGAAAACGGCAATCTTGTCGACTGTCACGGCGCCAATGCCGCGCGCCGGCACGTTGACAATCCGCCGCGCTGAGACCGAATCGGCCGGATTGCTGATAATTCTCAGGTAAGCCAGGATGTCTTTGACTTCCATGCGGGAATAGAATTTCACGCCGCCGAACATCACGTAAGGCAGGCTCTCCCTGCGCAGTGCCTCCTCGATCACCCGCGACTGGGCGTTGGTGCGATAGAAGATGGCGATGTCCCGCAGGCGTCGTCCGGCACTCTTCAGGCGGGTTATCTCGCCGGCCAGGAAGCGGGCCTCCTCGAGGTCGTCCGGCAGAGTCTCCAGAGAAACCCCCTCACCCCGCGGGTTCTCCGTCCAGAGTTTTTTCACTTTCCGCCCCCGGTTGTGGGCGACGACGGCGCCGGCCGCGTCGAGTATCGTGGCCGTCGAACGATAATTCTGTTCGAGGCGAATCGTCACACAACCCGGGTAATCACGCTCGAAGCCGAGGATATTGCCGACCTCGGCGCCCCGCCAGCGATAAATCGACTGGTCATCGTCGCCGACCACGCAGAGGTTGCCATGCCCGGACGCCAGGAGAAGCACCAGGCGGTACTGCACCTGGTTGGTGTCCTGAAATTCATCGACCATGACATAACGGAAACGCTGCCGATACTTGTCCAAAATGGCGGGGTGCTCTTCAAAGAGGCGCACGGTCTGCATCAGCAGGTCGCCGAAGTCGAGGGCGTTGGCCTGCTGCAGACGTGCCTGGTAGAGGGCGTAGATGCGCGTTACCTGCTCGCTGCCGGCATCGCCATCGTCCAGCTGCTCCGGCCATAGACCGCGGTTCTTGGCCCGATCGATTGCCGCCGCGACCGCGCGGGCCTTGAGCTGCTTCTCGTCGATCCCCTGTTCCTGCAGAATCGTCTTGAGCAGGCGTTCCTGGTCCTGGTCATCGTAGATGGTGAAATTGCGATTGAAGCCGAGGGCCTCGATCTCCCGTCGCAGGATGCGCACACACGCCGCATGAAAAGTGCTGACCCACATCCCTTCCGCCGAGCCGAGCAGCAGTTCGAGTCGCTCTTTCATCTCACCGGCCGCCTTGTTGGTGAAGGTCACGGCGAGAATCTGCCAGGGATCCACCTTGTACTTCTGCACCAGCCAGGCAATCCGGTGGGTCAATGCCCGGGTTTTTCCCGAGCCGGCGCCGGCGAGCAGCAGCAGCGGGCCCTGGTCGTGCTGGACGGCCAGCTGCTGCATCGGATTGAGTCCCTTCAGCAGGTCGGTCACTCTTTTTCCCCGAGAGAGCGCGACATCAGGGCCCGGTTGTAGGCAGCGACAATATCACGGCGGGAGATGATGCCGACCAGTTTGCGGTGGGTTTCACGGTCGACGACCGGCAGCTGCTCAATGTTGCGGTAACCGATCTTGCGCATCGTCTGGTCGAGGTCTTCGTCGGCGTGGGCGGTGATCACGTCGGTCGTAGCAAGCTCCTTGACCACCACCAGGTCCATCAGGTCGTGCTCGAAGACCACCCCCATGAAATCCTGCACCGAGATGATACCCGTCAGCTCCCCCTCGGAGTTGACCAACGGGAAGTTGGTGTGCTGGGTCTGTTCGATGAAGCGGGCGAACTGGCCGAGGGTCATGTGCTCCGGAACGGTCTCCACGTCGCGCTCCATCACATCGCCGACCTTGAGCGACTTCATGATGTTGCGCTCCTTGCCGGCTTCGAGATCAATCCCGGCCCGCGACAGCTCAACGGTTTCGAGACTGTCTTTTTTGAAATGCCTCGCCACGGCGCTGCCGATGACGCAAGACAGCATGATCGGCACGATGACCTCATAGCTGTCGGTGATCTCGAACAACAGGAAGATTGCCGTCATCGGGGCGTGGGTCGCTGCAGCCAGAAAGGCGCCCATGCCGACCATGGCATAAGCCCCAGGCGCAATGTGAATCCGCGGCAGGAACATGGCAGCGATGTTGCCGAAGAACCCGCCGGTGACCGCACCGAGATAAAGACAGGGGGCGAACAGGCCGCCCGGCAGGCCGGAGCCAAGCGTAATCGAGGTTGCAACGGCCTTGGCGATCACCAGTGCGCCGAGCAGATACCAGGCCGGCTGCTCCCACAGCTGGTCGCCCATCAGGACTGTTTCAATGAACTCGTAACCATTGCCGAAGACCTGTGGAAAAACGAAGCCGATCACACCGACCAGCAGACCACCCAGGACCGGCTTGGCCAGCCTCGGCATCTTCAGGGCGGTGAAATGGTCCTTGATTCGGTAATGGGTTTCGATAAACAGCGCCGCCAGTGCGCCGACCAACAGCCCAAGGATGACGTAAAGGATCAGCTCCCAGTAACTCTGAACCACGTACAACGGGGCCGTGATCTCCGAATGGTTGCCGAGCAGCGCGCGTGAAACGACGGTGGCCATGCCGCTGGCAATGACGATGGAGGTGAAGCTCGACAGCTCGAAGGCGGCGAGCAGGACGATCTCCTGGGCGAAGAAGACACCGGCGATGGGGGCGTTGAAGGTCGCCGCCACGCCAGCTGCCGCGCCGCAGGCGACCAGTACCTTGAGCCGGTCACCGCTCATCTTGAACGCCTGGCCGAACTGTGAACCGATCGCACCGCCAATCATGGCGATCGGCCCTTCCTGACCTGCCGAGCCGCCGGTGCCGATGGTCACTGCAGCGCCCAGTCCGCGGGTAAAGATCGGCCGCAGACGCAGCTTGGCGCCACGCAGGTTGACCTTTTCAAGAAATCCGGAAAAGCCGCGCTGCAGGTCGCTGCCGAACCAGTGCAAGAGCGGGATGATCAGCACCCCTCCGACCACCGGGCAAAGGATAACCGCCACACGAGCCAGGCTCCACTCCTCCATCGAGTAACCAAAAAATTGCTCGCTCTGCTCAAAAATCGCCCAGCGGCAGAATTCAATTGTCTTGCGGAAGGCGTAGTTGCCGAGCCCGCCGAGCACTCCGATGATCACCGCCAGGATGACGAGAAAGGTATTTTCGCTGATCCGGAAGGTGTCCTGTACCTTGGACAGTACAGACCTGAGATGTGCGAAAAGGCGGCTGTTGAAAGAAAACACGGCTACTCCACGGTGACGCTTTTGGCCAGGTTGCGCGGTTGATCGACATCCGTCCCCTTGAGGACGGCAATGTGATAGGCCAGAAGCTGCAGCGGGATCGTTGTGAGAATCGGCATGAGGTCATCGGCGATCGACGGCACGACCAGGACGATTTCGGCCTTGCCGGCAAGTTCGGCGCCTTCGCGGTCGGTGATCGCCACCACCCTCCCGCCGCGCGCCTGAACCTCTTCCATGTTGGCGGCGACCTTCTCCATGGTGTCGTTGTGCGGGGCGATAACGACCACCGGGAGTTGTTCGTCGATCAGGGCGATCGGCCCGTGCTTCATCTCTCCGGCAGGATATCCCTCGGCGTGGATATAGGAAATCTCCTTGAGCTTGAGCGCCCCCTCGAGAGCGATGGGATACTGGTTGCCCCGGCCGAGATAGAGGAAGTCTCGGGCTTGCATCAGCCCCAGTGCGGCGGCTTCGATGGCGCCGTCGAGCTCCAGGCATTTCTCGATCTTGCGCGGCAGTCCGACCAGCGCTTCGAGCATGCTGCGGCATGTCTCCTGGTTGAGTGCGCCGCGCCGGCTGCCGAGGTGCAGGGTCAACAGGTAAAGGGCCACCAGCTGGGTGGTGAAGGCCTTGGTCGAGGCGACACCGATCTCGGGCCCGGCATGGGTGTAGATTACCCCGTCGCTCTCACGGGCAATGGAGGACTCGACCACGTTGCAGATGGCCAGCACCTTTCCGCCCTTGGCGTGCGCTTCACGCAGCGCCGCCAGGGTGTCGGCGGTTTCGCCGCTCTGGCTGATCACCAGGGTCAGGGTTCGCGGCGTCACCAGCGGGTCGCGATAGCGGAACTCGCTGGCGATATCGACCTCGACCGGGATGCGGGCATGCTTCTCAAGCATGAACTTGCCGACCAGGGCGGCATGCCAGGAGGTCCCGCAGGCGACGATGTATATCCGCTCCAGGCTTTTCAGGAAGGCATCTTCGAATTCGAGCCCCGCAAGGAAAACCTCGGCCTGGTCCTCATGAACGCGCCCGGCGATCGTGTCGGCAATCGCCCGCGGCTGCTCGTGGATCTCCTTGAGCATGAAGTGCCGGTAGCCGCCCTTC
>JBFIMV010000037.1:0-11284 GCA_041611575.1 Desulfuromonadales bacterium
CCGCGAGCCTTCGGCCGCGACCTGTGATGCCATGACCGAAGACGGCGCGGTGTTCGGCGGCCAGAACAACCTGTTCGAGGGGTTGGAGAACGCCTATGCCCTCTACAAGCCGAAGATGATCCCGGTGTACACCACCTGCATGCCGGAGGTTATCGGCGATGACCTGACCGCCTTCATCAAGAACGCCAAGCTGCAGGGGCATCTTCCCGAGGAAGTGCCGACCCCCTACGCCAACACCCCGAGCTTCAACGGCACCCATATCCACGGTTACGACGCGATGCTCAAGAGCATTCTCGAGACCCTGACCGAGGGGCAGAAGGTCGAGGGGAAGTGCACCGGCAAGCTCAACATCATCCCCGGCTTCGACGGCAACGTCGGCAACCTGCGCGAGTACAAGAGGATCTGCGAGCTGATGGGGATCCCCTACACCATGCTGGCCGACGTCTCCGACGTCTTCGACTCCGGCTGCGACGGCGAGTACAAGCTCTACCCGGGCGGCACCAAGCTCGAAGACGCCGCCGAGTCGATCAACGGCAAGGCGACCCTTGCCCTGCAGAAGTACTCCACGGTCAGCACCATGAAGTGGATCGAGTCGGAATACACCGGCGAAAAGGCGGTCCTGCCGATGCCCTTCGGTATCAGGAAGACCGACGAGCTGATCCTGAAGTTGAGCGAACTTTTCGGCAAGCCGGTCCCTGCGGAGCTGAAAAAAGAACGGGCCCTGGCGGTCGACGCCATGACCGACGCCCAGCAGTACCTGCATGGCAGGAAGTTCGCCGTCGCCGGCGACCCGGATTACCTGCTCGGCATCGTCTCCTTCCTGCTCGAGATGGGGGCGCGCCCCTGGCACGTGCTCTGCTCGCGGGCGACCAAGAAGTTCCAGAAGGAGATGGATGCGCTGCTGGCCTCCTCGCCCTTCGGCGCCGGCTGCACCTGCTACATCAACAAGGACCTCTGGCACATGCGCAGCCTGCTGGTGACCGACCCGGTCGACGGCATCATCGGCGACACCCACGCCAAGTGGGCCGCCCGCGACGCCGGGATCCCGCTGTTCCGCATCGGCTTCCCGATCATCGACCGGGTCAACCTGCACCGGACACCGGTGGTCGGTTACAACGGCGCGATCAGCATGCTGACCATGATTGCCAACAAGTTCCTCGAGATCAAGGACGAGACGTGTGAGGACCAGTGGTTCGAGATGATGCGATAAAACCCGAAACGCGAGGTGCGAGGTGAGAAATGGCTTTAGTCACGCTTCGCGCCTCTCACTTCGAAATTCTTATGATCAGAACCAGACGCTTTGAAATCGTCAGCAACCGTGCGAAAGGATTGAGCATGAAAGTCGCATTCGCCAGCACCGACAAGGTGCACGTCGATGAACACTTCGGACAGGCGCAGGGGTTCATCATCTGGGAGGTCGGGCCGGAGGAGGCCGCGTTCAGCGGTCTGGTCCAGGTCAAGTCCGAGGATGCCCCCGGACACAGCGACGACAAGATCGAGGCAAGGGCTGCCGCCTTGAGCGACTGCGCCCTGGTCTATGTCGGCGAGATCGGCGGCCCGGCCGCAGCGCGGCTGGTGGCCAAAAAGATCCACCCGATCAAGAGCAGGGAGCGGGAACCGATTGCCGTGGTGGTTGAAAAACTCCAGCAGGTGCTCAAGGGGAACCCGCCCCCGTGGTTGAGAAAAGCGATGTTGAAGGGTGAAAGACCGAACTGGTAGAGGCTCTGCCCGGCAGTCCGCGGGACGGTTCCCGCAAACTGCTCGAAAAGTTAACCGAGATCCGGGACAGCCCCCGTGCGGGGACAGTCCCTGTAAAGGAGAACGACGATGGCTTTACTGACCGGAAAAACCTTTGGCGGGGACAGCTGGACCCCGACGTTTGTCATGAGTATCGATCCTGAGAAATGCATCGGCTGCGGGCGCTGTTTCAAGTCGTGCGCCCGCAGGGTGCTGGCGCCGGAAGACCTGGTCGATGAGGAGACCGATTCGACCCGCATGATCATGGGGCTCGTCAACCAGTCCAACTGCATCGGCTGCGCCGGTTGCGGCGTCGCCTGTCCGAAGAAGTGCTTCACATTCAAAACCCTGGAAATCTGAAAGACGGGGGCGAGTGACGCGGGCAGGCGACTGGCAATGCCAGCCCCGGCCGCATGGAGCCAGCCCCTATTATATTCGGGAGTCAATTATGCTTATCGCAGTTGCATCGAAGGCCGGCACCGAGGTTGACCAGCATTTTGGCCATGCGGAAGCCTTTCGTATCTTCAAGTACCGCAAAGGGGACCCGGTCCAGGTCGATCAGGTCCAGGTCGAAAAATACTGTTCGTTCGATCCCGACCATCCCTTTCGTCATGCCCAGTTGCATGGCATCGTCGCGGCACTCAAGGAGTGCAAGGCGGTGGTGGTCGCCATGATCGGTGAGTTGCCGAAGCAGGAACTGGAAAAAAATGGTTTCAAGGTTCTGAGCATGACCGGTCCGATCGGGCCGGCGCTGAAGATGGCGCATGACGCCGTTTGTGATGGCACGTGTGCAGCAAGGTACGGGGACTGCGCCCACAGGTAACGGGATCCTCCGTGGCTGACGTTCACACTGTGGCAGGGCTCGCCCTGTCTTTTCAAGAGCTGGAATTGCCATTGGCTTCGGCAGGGTGATCCCGGGGGGTAAACCCTGCCAGATTTTCTACACCAACAACCTGGTTCGCGATACAAAGTCGTACCGCACTGAAAAAAAGGCAAAGACGCCCCGGGAGTTCATCCTCTTCGGGGTTTTTTTATCAGAAAGGAACAGACCCATGGCCACAGGCTGTCCGATGATGAAGATGAAGAAGCAGACGGACCACCCCTGCTTTGGCGGCGATCATGCCAATACCGGCCGGATTCACCTGCCGGTCGCGCCGGGCTGCAACATCAAGTGCGGTTTCTGTGAACGACGCTTCGACTGCGCCAACGAGACCCGCCCCGGGGTCACCAGCAGGGTGCTGACCCCCGAACAGGCCCTTGAGCGGGTCAGGCTGGTGCGCCGGCACCCCAGGGTCGGCAGCAAGCTGAAGGTGGTCGGCATCGCCGGCCCCGGCGACCCGCTGGCCAATCCGAAGACCTTCGAGACCTTCGAGCTGGTGCGAAAAAACTTCCCCGGGATGCACCTCTGCCTCTCCACCAACGGCCTGCTGCTGACCGAGCACCTGGATCGCCTGGTCCGCCTCGGCGTGCACAGCGTCACCGTAACCATCAACGCCCTGACCGCCGAGACCGGAGCCCGAGTCTATCAATGGGTTAATCACAACGGGGTGAAACTCTCGGGCGCAGAAGGCGCCGCGGTTCTGCTCGAACGTCAGTTCGAAGGAGTTCGTTCTGCCTCGTCTGCCGGCATGATGGTCAAGGTCAATTCGGTCTACATTCCCGGTGTCAACGATCATGAAACCCTCGACCTGGCGGTCAGGGTGCGCGATCTCGGCGCCGACGTGATGAACATCATCCCGATGATTCCGCTCGGCATCTTCCGGGATTCAGAGTCACCCTCCGACGCCGTTATGGAAATGGTGCGCAACCAGGCGGAGCTGATCCTCTCCCAGGCGCGGCATTGCAGGCAGTGCCGCGCCGATGCGGTGGGCCTGATCGGCCAGGACCTGGACCTGGATGAGTTGCAGGCGCAGGCTGGCTAGAGGCTTTCTTTACGACCGAAAGTCAAAACCAGGGACAGTCTCCGTGCGGGGACGGTCCCCCAGGAGAAAAAATCATGACACCGGAAATGATCCCGTTTCTTGCCGTCTGCATCTTTATCGTGGCGATGATGTACGCCAGCGTCGGTCATGGCGGCGCGTCGGGCTACCTGGCCGTCATGGCCCTGTTCAGCCTGCACCCCGAGGCGCTCAAGCCGACGGCCCTGATGCTCAACATCGTGGTTGCCGGCGTCGGAGCCTATCTGTACTGCACTGCCGGCCAATTCTCCTGGCGGGTCTTCTGGCCCTTCGTGATCACTTCGATCCCGGCGAGTTTCCTCGGTGGCACGTTCAGCTTGTCCCCTGAGTTGTATCGTCCTGTGCTCGGCGGGGTCCTGCTGTTCGCCGCGTGGCGGTTGTTTGTCCGTCGCAAGCATGATGACTACGAAGCCAAAACACCCAATATCCCCGTCGCCATGACGGTTGGGGGCGTGCTCGGCTTTGCGTCCGGGCTGATCGGCGTCGGCGGCGGCATCTTCCTCAGCCCGCTGATGATTTTGCTCCGCTGGGCGCGGGTGCGCGAGGTCTCAGGCATCGCCGCCCTGTTCATCCTGGTCAACTCGGTCTCCGGGCTGCTCGGGCACATGAGCAGCCTGCAGCACGTGCCGGACTATGCGCCGCTGCTGGCCGGCACAGCCCTGGTCGGCGGCTCGCTCGGCGCCCTGTGCGGCAGCCGCCACCTGCCGGTTGCGACCATCCTCAAGGCGATGTCGTTCATGCTGGTGATGGCCGGCGGCAAGATGTTCCTGCTATAAAGAGGGACGCTTCCCGTATTAAAATGGGAAGTGTCCCTCTTTACACTCCAGGACACGGGTTGGTAGAGGTTGCCATGGTTGTTGTGATTCAGAACGATCCCGAGGTCCCATCGGGCCTGTTCGGCCGTTTCCTCGACGAGCTCGAGGTTGACTGGCTGTGCTGGCATGCGGACCGGGACGCCGCCGTCCCGCCCGCGGATGCCGTCATCATTCTCGGTGGAAAGATGGGCGTCGACGATGAAGAGGCCTTTCCCTTCCTGCGCGGGCTCAAGGCGAATGTCCGGCGATGGCTTGACGAAGGTCTGCCGCTGCTCGGCATCTGCCTCGGCGGCCAGCTGCTGGCCGAGGTGGCGGGTGGGCCGTTCTTCTCTGCCCGTAACGGTGAGCACGGCGTAGTCACCATCGAACAGACCGCAGCAGGAAACGATGATCCGCTCCTTGCCGGTCTGCCGAAGCGCATGCCGGTTTTTCAGTGGCATAACGATTCGTTCCTGGCGCCGCCCGACGCGGAGCTCCTGGCGTCTTCAGAAACGTGCCCGGGACAGGCGTTCCGGCTGGGCAATGCCTGGGGGCTGCAATTTCACCCCGAGGTCGACCGGTCTATCGTCGAGCTCTGGGGGGAGCGCCGGCCCGAATCGGCGCGGCATGTGCAACAGTATGTCGACTGCGCCGACGAGCTGGCCGCCTGCGCACGGCGGCTCCTGGTCAACTTCCTCAGCGTCGCTCATTCTTCCTCGAAACAGAGCGCATAATCGCTGCACACGCCGCAGTTCGGCGCCTTGCAGAGCGTCCCGCCATGCATATCGCAGACCTGTTTGTACAGGTAGCGCTTCCAGCGCATGTTCAGATGATTCGCTGCGGCCAGCGAGGGGAGGTGGCGGCGGATGGCGGCGGTCAGCTGCGGGCGCTCGTGCAGGCCCATGGCGACCCAGAGATGCCCCGGGCGTGCGGCCCGGGCGGCCAGGATGTGCGCCAGCCAGACGGCGGTGCGTCGATCGTCGCTGCATGCGTCAGGCGGGACGTGGGACAGCAGCAGCGACAGGACATCGTCATTGCTTTGCGTCATGGGTGTCGCTGTTTCGTGCGAAGATCGGTCGAGTCGGGAGCGATCAAGGCCGGGGAAGAAGGTGTCCAGAAGAGTGTCGAGGTCGGAAGGCTGCAGGCCGAGCGCTGTGGCCGTGTCGCTGCCTTCCCGGGCAGCGACGGCGAGCAGGCAGGCGAACAGGTGGCGGTCTTCGTCGGCAGCACCGCCCGGGTTCGGGCTGTCGATCAGGGCGGCATAGACCGGGTCGGCAGCCGTCACAAGCGGTCCATGGTCGGACGTGTCCGGCCCTTTGGCCTCAACCGTGCGGCCAGTGCCGGTACTCTCCACGGCGGCCTGCAGCGCTTCGACGGCCAGGACCGCACAGTAGCCGCGGTCGTCCGGGAGCCCTTCGAGAACACCTTCCAGCCGGTGTGTGTCGATCGTCCTGACTGAATCGAGCGGCGCCCCGGCCGAAAGGTCCGCCGCGACGGCGCAGGCAGCCATGGAGTAGCCGCAGCCGAAGACCTGGTAGCGTATGTCGGACACCCGGTCCTGTTCGACCTTGAGGGTGAAGCGTACCGCCAGGCGTCTTCCCGCCTCGCCGGCTTCCAGTCCGACTTCGCCGATGCCGTCTGCATCGGAAAGCAGCCCGACGCGGCGGTTGTCGGTCGCCCAACGGCGTATGGTTTCGGTGTAGCCGGTCATGTCGCACGCAGCTCCGCAGCGGAGTTCGCTGCCTCGAAGAGGAAATAACACCCGCCCTCGTACAGCACATCGTTCTTCAGGGCGTTCCCCACCTGCTCCCAGTTGGGATAACCCCTGACAACCAGCCCCTTGTGCAGCCGGTGCACCAAAGCCTCACCGTGACAGTTGCCGATGAGCAGGTCGAAGTCTTCGCCCAGGGTCTCGGCATCTTCGAGGTCGCCGACCAGAACTCTTGTGGCCCTGACTTTCCCCAGCTGCGGTGAATCGACCGTGGAGATTGCCACCGTCACCCGACCGCCGGCGTCATGCAGCGACTGGCAGAGACCGGCGAGCTGGTCCGGTTCGGCGGCGACCAGGAAACGGGTCTGGCCGAGGGCGAAGTGACTGTCGAGCATGGCGTCCTGCAGGCGCTTGCGCCAGCGGGCGACGGCCGGTGGCGGGCCGCTGAAGCCGGTCTCTGCCAGCAGCAGCGCGACCAGTTCGTCGGTCGCCTCGAGCCCCTGCAGGTGCGGGAAATGCCGATGCCGCATTTCCGGGTTTTTCTTCTGCAGGTTTTTGGCGCAGCCCTGCATCGAATCGCCGACGCTGAGCACCAGGCCGGCATCGCCCAGCGCACGAATCTCTTCAAGGGCGATGCCGCCGCCTGAGAGCGCCGCCTGTTTTTCGCCGAGATGGCCGTCGAGCGAAGTCGACAGGTCGGGGAACGCGAAGACGTTGAAGCCGAAGCTTTCGATGAACTCCTTGATCTTTTCGACCTCGATCGGCGTCAGGCTGACGTGTGGCAGCAGCACCAGCTTGCTGTCGTCGACCGATTCGGCCGGTTCGACCAGCTGTTCGATGAGGGCCTTGCAGGCCAGCGCCCAGCCGCTTTCGAGGCCGCCCTCGTAGTCGGGCGTATTGACGGTGACCAGGGGGAAGTCGATCTGCGTCGCGATGCCGCGGATATCGTCGCCCTTGGTCTCCGGCAGGCCGGTGGTGTGCAGGCCGATCAGGCTCGGCGTCACCTTTCTGGTGATATTCCTGACCGATTCGGCGATGCTGTAATCGCCGCCGTCGAGTACGGCGATGGCGTCGGTGACGGCGCTGGTCTGGATGGCGATCGGTTCGCAGAAATGCCGGGTGAAGAAGACCTTGGTGAAGCTGGTGCAGCCCTGCCCGCCGTGCATCAACGGCATGCAGCCGTCGACGCCCAGGAAGGCCAGGGTGGCGCCCATCGGCTGGCTGAGCTTGAACGGATTGACCTGCAGCGGTTTGCCGCTTTTGCGTGTCACTTCTCCCATGGCGCCCTCCGTGCCACGTTGCGGAAGACCGGGTTCTGCAGGGCGTTCTTCAGGTCTTCGGCCAGGTTGAGCAGCCCGTCGTAGCCGCCGTAGCTCTTTTTCTTCTCCTGGTTGACGTCGGCAAAGGCGATCCCCTTCTTGATCGCGGTATAGAGGCTGCGCCCGCCGGCCAGCAGCAGGTCGGCGCCGGTCTCGTCGATCAGCTTCGCCTGCTCGGCGCCGGGGTTCATCATCAGCACGCCTTTCGCGCCCAGGTATTTGCGGGCCCTCTCCCGATCATCCTCGGTGGCTTTCTTCACCGCCGTCGCCACCACCTCGATGCCGAGGTCCTGCAGCGCCGCTGCGATTGACCAGGTCTTGTTGCCGCCGGTGTTGAGCACGGCTTTTTTGCCGGCAAAGAATTCCCGGTAGGGGGCGAGCCTGCGTTCCAGCCGCTCCTCTTCGCGCGCAACCAGGATTTTCGTCCGATCGAGCAGGTCGGCGTCGCCCAGCGCTGCGGCGATGGCGAGCAGCCCGCTGCTGGTGTCCCGCTTGCCGTAGAAAGAGAGGGAGATGGAGGGGATGCCGTAGCGCTCCTCCATCTTGCGGGCCATCGAAACGAGGGATTTGGCACAGACCAGGACGTTGAGCCTTGCCCTGTGCGCGGTGCGGATCGCGGCGATCCTGCCGTCGCCACTCAGGGTGGCGAGGACCCGGATGCCGAGCTCTTCGAGCAGCGGCGTGTACTGCCACATGTCGCCGGTGACGTTGTACTCGCCGATCAGGTTGATGTCGAAGTCGGTCGTGAATTCCGGCTCTTTGGTGCCGACCAGGTGGGCCAGGGCGGCCTCGCCGCCGAGGCGGCTGCCGAGGTTCTTGCTGCCGACGAAGCCCGGCGCGTGCACCGGGACGACCGGCACGCCGTACCTGGTTGCTGCCTGTTTGCAGATCAGGTCGAGATCGTCGCCGATCAGCGCCGTCACGCAGGTGGCGTAGACGAACACCGCTTCCGGAGCGTAGCGTGTCACGATGTAATCGATCGCGGTGGAGACTTTCTGCTCACCGCTGAAGACCACGTCGTTGAGCGAGATGTCGGTGGTGAAGCCCATCTGGGTCAGGTCGCGCCCGGCCCAGCGGGTGCCGGTGGCGCGCGTCTCCCAGGAGCTGCCGAGGCAGGTCATGGGGCCATGGACCAGGTGGGCGGCGTCGGCGTAGGGGAAGAGGGCGATTTGCGCGCCCTCGAAGGCGCAGCCGCCGGTGGTCGCGCCGGGGGTCGGTGTGTTGCAGGCGGTCTTGCGGATCTTGTTGTGGCTGCAGGCACTTTCGTCGAGCAGCTCTCTGATTTTGGGTTTGTGCGCCATGACGGGCTGACCTCTCTGAAAGGGATCAGACATCCGTTCCATCGCATCATCGGGAGGGAAACCGGCTTTTCCGGCAGCACTGGCGGGAAAGTGGGGAGATGTTCTTGCCCGCTTGATATAGCAAGAGCCCTGCCATGATGGCAATTGCCTGAATAATGAGCGTTTCGGGTGGTTTCGGTCGTGTTGTTCGCTTGTCGAGCCGATTATTAACCAGGCAGCCTGCAATTTTTTTGGGCATCGTCTGCCGGTTCTTTATCATGTGATGAGCATCCGGGGCCGTCTCCCTGCGCTGCAGAATCAGGAGAAGCCCCCATTCGGGGTTTGTCCCGGGAAAGGCACACCTCTTGCTGTAGCTGTTACTGGAAAAATTTCCGGCAAAGTCGCCGGACCCCGGCAACGAAGCCCTGGACCATAAATATGGTTCGGGGCTTTTTCCCTTTGAAGGAGAGGTGACCCATGAGCGTACCAAGCCGGCCGCAGATCATCATCGACGATACCACCTTGCGCGATGGCGAGCAGACGGCCGGCGTCGTCTTCAGCCTTGAGGAGAAGATCCGCATCGCCAGGATGCTCGACGAGGTCGGCGTCGGCGAACTGGAGTGCGGTATCCCGGCGATGGGCCGCGAGGAGCAAAAATCGGTCAGGGCGCTGGTCGACCTGGGCCTGAACGCCCGGCTGCTCACCTGGAACCGGGCGGTGATCGCCGACATCCAGGCGTCCATCGACTGTGGCGTTCGCGCCGTCGACATCTCCCTCTCGGTCTCCGACATCCACATCGAACGCAAACTGCGCAAGAGCCGCGCCTGGGTGAAGGAGCAGCTCAAGAGGGCGCTCGGTTTTGCCAAGCAGCACGGGCTCTACGTCTCCGTCGGCGGCGAGGACGCCAGCCGGGCCGATGTCGATTTCCTGGTCGAGCTGATGGAGATCGCCAGAGGCCTGGGCGCGGACCGTTTCCGCTTCTGCGACACCCTCGGAATTCTCGATCCGTTTGCGACCTATGACAAAGTGCGCACCCTGGTCGACCGGGTCGACCTTGACCTGGAAGTTCATACCCACAACGATCTTGGCATGGCGACGGCCAATGCCATCGCCGGCGTCCGGGCCGGGGCGAAGTTCGTCAACACGACGGTCAACGGCCTGGGGGAGCGGGCCGGCAATGCCGCCCTCGAGGAGGTCGTCATGGCCCTGAAGCATGCCTGCGGCATCGACCTGGGGATGGACACCGGTCGTTTCGTCGCGCTGTCGAAGCTGGTGGGCCAGGCCAGCAGCCGGCCGGTGCCGGAATGGAAGGCGGTGGTCGGTGAGAAGGTCTTTTCCCACGAGTCGGGGCTGCATGCCGACGGCGTCCTCAAGTTCCCGGGGAACTACGAGGGCTACGACCCTGCCGAGGTCGGGCTGGAGCGTCACCTGGTGATCGGCAAGCATTCGGGGACGCACGGCCTGCTGGAGCGGCTCGCACGGCTCGGCATCAATCCCGGGCGAAATGAACTGGATGTCATGCTTGACCAGGTGCGGAGCCTGGCCCAGAGGATCAAACGCCCCCTGTCCGATGCCGAGCTGGTCAATCTCGCTCAGTGCGGACTGAAGGTTGCCTGATGATACGGCCGGCAAAGGACTCGGACTGGCCGTTCTTCGACAGCCTGGTTGTCGAAGAGGGCTGGCGCGTGCCGCAATACGAGCGCCGGCAGTTTCTGGGAGCCTGGTCGCGCCATGCCCGGGTGCTTGAGGTTGACGCAGTCTTTTGCGGGATGGTGACGGCCGTGCCCCACGAGCGGAGCGGCTGGATCGGCAACCTGATCGTGCCGCCGCGTCTGCGTGGCCGCGGTCATGGCAGCAGGCTGTTTCGGACCGCGTCGGATTCACTGGCAGCTCAAGGCCTGGCGTCGCAATGGCTGACGGCCTCGCGACAGGGGCGGCCACTATATGAAAAATTCGGCTTCGCGACCATTGATACGATCGAGCGTTGGGTGTCTCCTGCAAGACACGCGGATAAGGGCTGCGGCATGAGCGTGGTTGACGCTGAGTCCCGGCTGCGCAGCTGCGATCGCGCGGCTTGGGGGGAAAGGCGATCTTCCCTGCTGGACAGCCTGGTGGCGCATGGCCGGGTGTTTGCCTGCGATGATGCCGTGGCGCTCTTGCAAAAAGAACCGGGTATGCAGGTGATCGGCCCCTGGTATGCGCCGAATGGCTGCCCGCGCGCCAACCGGCGGTTGCTGCAGGAGGTGCTGGCGTCGGCTGACGACACCGTCGAGGTGGTTACAGATGTCCTGCGTTCCTCGCCGCTGCGCTCGCTGCTGGCCGCTGCCGGTTTCGACCTGTGCGGAGAGTCGGCGTTGATGATGAAAGGCGACCCCGATGCCGTCGAAATGAGAATGATGGTCTCACTGGCCAGCCTGGGGAGCGTTGGTTGATTCCGTTGAATTTTGTTGTCTTGACCCCCGCCGCCACATGGATTACCGTGTGC
>JBFIMV010000038.1:0-11277 GCA_041611575.1 Desulfuromonadales bacterium
AGCCGGCCCTGACCGGCGTGGAATTGCTCCGTCTGCAGACCGTCGCTTCGCGTGCGCACAGGGATGTCCGCGTCATTCCCCAGGTGCACCCATTGCTGGGTGTCGCCTGACAAATCCGCTGCTGCTGCTTTGACTTGGGGTTATAGTTCGTGTAGAAGTAAATATGCTAATGAAATGAGGAGGTTTGCATGCATCGGTACATTTCTGCTGTCAATCTGGTGTTGATCTGTTGCATGACCATAGTTCCCCGTGCCGCGGCCTCTGATAGCATCCTGGCCAAGGTATACCGTGACTACCCCGGCTACATTGAATCGCCGGTCTGCGAAAATCCACGTCTGAAACAACCGGCCGCCGTCCGTCGTGCGCAAGACCCGACCGCAACAAGTGAAACTGTTGGCGAGGGTCTTGCGCCGCCGATGGTGTGCGATTATGTGACGGGCAGATTCTACTTCGGTGGCTGGCTCGGAGCAGGCGTCCCGCTCTCCTCCAGCCCGAGTGTTGAACTGCTCGATGTGGATGCTGACTACAAGATTGGCTATGCCGCCGGCCTTCAGCTCGGTTACGACCCTGGCCCCCTGCGGTTCGACCTGGACGGAAGCTATCGGGTCAACGACGTTGACGAGCTTAAGGTCAATGGTGTCACGGCCGTTACCATCGACGGCGAGCTTGAAATCAAAGCGCTCCTGCTGAACGCTTATTATGATTTCGAGAATGCCTCCCGGGCAGTGCCTTATCTGGGGGCCGGTATCGGTGTCGCGGAGGTTTCACTCGATGGTTTCGATGCCAACGGCATCGAACTGGTCGATGGTTCCGACACGGTTTTGGCCGGCCAGTTGGCCGCCGGCGTGCTCCTGCCGCTCAGCGCAACGACCCAGCTTGATGTCGGTTATCGCTTCATGGTGACGGATACGGCGAGCTTCAGTTCGCCCGCAGGGAAGGTCGAAGTGGACGTGCGATCGCATGTCCTGATGGTTGGCCTGCAGTTCAGATTCTGACCGGAAGGGACGGCTTGACCGTCCCTTCTTTATTACTGGCTATTCTTCAGTGGGGCATAAGTGATCATCGAAGAAATGACCAGCGCCGAGTTCGATGCAGGACTCAAGCTGACACGCACTGTTCTTATCCCGGTCGGCGCCACCGAGGGGCACGGACCGCACCTGCCGTTGGGTACGGACAGTTTCCAGGCGATGGATGCCTGCAGCCTTCTGGCAAAAAGGCGTCCCCTCTTCGTCGCCCCACCTCTCCTCTACGGCGTATGCCGTTCCAGCGCACAGTTGCCGGGAACCCTGTCGATCCGCACCGAAACCCTCAAGGCCCTGGTCATGGACGTCGTGCGTGCCCTCTACCGGCAAGGCTTGCGCAACTTCGTCATACTTTCCGGCCATGCCGGAGGGACGCACAACGCGACCCTCCTCGATGCCGGAGAGAGCCTCTTGCACGAGCTCCCCGAGGCGCGTATTGCGGTCGTTTCGGAGTACTCCCTGGCGGCCGGGGCGGGACGGGATATCATCGAAACCGCCGGAGATTCACATGCCGGTGAAATCGAGACGTCACGCATGCTGGCAGCCCGGCCTCATCTGGTCAAAGGCAGCGCCAGGGCGGAGTTCCCTGCTTTTCCTTCACATATCCTGGTGCGGGACAAACTTCGATTCTGGCCCGGTGGGGTGTGGGGGGATCCGTCGAAGGCTTCTCCGGACAAAGGCCGGCAGATCGAGGCGCTGGTGGTCGATGCTCTGGACCGGCTGGTTTCAGAGCTGGAGGGTTCTGTCGAACGCCAGGACTGACCGGGTCGAAATGTTACTTTTTCTCAAGCACTGAATTGAGGGCGGCGAGCAGCGTATCGACATCCACCTCGTGAACATTCGCCCCATGTTCGACCTCTTCGTAATCGGCAATCTGGCATTCCATGCAGTCGAGCCCGAAGGAGCGAAAGACGGGGATTGTCTGCGGGTAGCGCGCGATGATCTCGGCAATGGTCATTTCACGGGTGATCATGTTGCCTCCTTGGCTCCAGAAGTTTACCCACCGAACTTCTTTTCCAGCGCCTCTCTGACAACCGGCGGCACAAGACTTTCAACCGGCCCTTTCAGGCTGGCGACCTCTTTGACGATCGATGAGCTGAGGTAACCATAAGGCACCGAGGTCATCATGAAGAGCGTTTCGACCTCGCTCTTGAGGTTATGGTTCATCTGGGCAATCTGGAATTCATACTCGAAATCGGAAACCGCCCGCAGGCCGCGCAGAATGACTCGCGCACCGAGGGATACAACGTAATCTACCAGAAGTCCTTCAAACGTATCGACTCTGACGCGGGGGTTGCTGCCGACCGCTTCCCGGATCAGGGCGATGCGATCCTCGGTGGAGAAGAGGCTCTTCTTTTCCGAGTTGCGGGCGACGGCGATGACGATCTGGTCGAAGACCTCGAGCCCCCTGTCGATGATGTCGAGATGACCGTAGGTGATCGGATCGAAAGAGCCAGGATAAACGGCAATGTGTCGGTTCATGGGTATCCCTGTCAGGTATGGGTATACAAGCTTATCATAATCGAGCCGTAACGGCGATGGTCGCGCCGCTGCAGTCTGCCGGCGGATTCAGGCAACTCTTCTTCGCCGGCGGTTTCAGTGCTGAGGATGCCGTCGGCAGCCAGCAGGTCGTGAGCGGCGATGACTTGCACGGCCCGAGCAGCAAGCCCCTTGTTGTATGGAGGGTCGAGGAATATGAGGTCAAAGGGACCGCCCTTGGCTAACGCGGGGAGGGCCTGCCATGCATCCCTCACCATGACTTCGGCGCGATCGGTCAGCCGACAGAGGGTGAGGTTGTCGCGGATGGTCTGTGCAGCAGCGGCTGTCTGTTCCACCAGGGTGGCTGAGGCGGCGCCGCGGCTGAGCGCCTCGATGGCGAGCGCTCCGGAGCCGGCGAACAGGTCGAGAACCCGCAGCCCCTGGAAGCTGCCCAGCCTGCTCAGGAGCATGCTGAACAGGGCTTCGCGGACACGGTCCGGTGTCGGCCGGACCGTAGTGCCCCTGAAGGTGGCCAGGCGACGGCCGCGGGCGCTTCCTGCAATCACTCTCATGCGTGTTTCAAGCCCCGTCCAGACAGTTGTTCAGCAGACGTAACATGTGAAAAGAACTAGCACAATCAACACCTGTGGTCAAGCGTGCGACTGCACGG
Organism: Desulfuromonadales bacterium; assembly: GCA_041611575.1. Classification (GTDB taxonomy): domain Bacteria; phylum Desulfobacterota; class Desulfuromonadia; order Desulfuromonadales; family BM103; genus JBFIMV01. Next base: position 3,172 of record JBFIMV010000038.1, read on the forward strand.
GAATGACTTGACAGAATCCGTGCTGCATGGCTTTATGTTGCGAACGAGTGAAGCCGGTCAGGGACGTGTTCATCCGGAGGGAAGAATGGAACTGCGTGGATTGTCTGATTATGCCGCCCGGAGTGAGCTTTCGTTGGGCAGGTGTTACGATGAGGTGTTCAAGGACGACCGACCCGCCTTCGAACGTGACCGCGATCGCATCATCCACTGCGCGGCCTTCCGTCGACTTGAATACAAGACACAGGTTTTCGTCAACCACGAGGGGGATTATTACCGGACGCGCCTGACCCATTCCCTCGAGGTGGCGCAGATCGGTCGCGGCATTGCGCGGCGCCTCAGGCTCAACGAGGACCTGGTCGAGACCCTGGCCTTGGCCCATGACCTCGGCCACACCCCTTTTGGCCATACCGGCGAAGAGGTCCTCAACCGCCTGATGGCGTCGTCTGGAGGATTCGAGCACAACCGCCAGTCGCTGCGCATCGTCGAACTGCTTGAGGAGCGCTACCCTGGCTTCAACGGCTTGAACCTGACCTGGGAAGCGCGAGAGGGGATCATCAAGCATTCCTCGGATTACGATATCCCGAACGGGTCCGGTTATGAAGAATATCGTCCGGAGCTGCGGCCGACACTCGAGGCCCAGATCATCGATCTGGCCGACGAGATCGCTTATAACAATCACGATATCGATGATGGTCTCAAGGCCGGCTATCTCGACCCGAAGGGTTTGATGCAGGTGGACCTCTGGGCTGAAACTCATCGTCGCGTTGCCGAAAAATATCCGGGACTCCCGGAGGAGCGCCAGATACTGCAAACCATCAGCCATCTCATCGGTTTTCTCATGCTTGACCTGGTCGAACAGACCCGCAGGAACCTCGAAGGGGCCGGGGTCGCCTCGCTCGAGGATGTCCGCAATCACCCGGTGAATCTCGTCTCTTTCAGCAGCGACACAGCGGCCCGCAATCGCGAACTCAAGACGTTCCTTTACGCCAATCTCTACCGGCACTACAAGGTTGAGCGCATGCGCATCAAGGCCGAACGTTTCCTGACGATGCTGTTCGAAAATTACCTGCAGCATCCGACGTTGCTGCCATCCGCTTATCAGAGGAAGTATTTCGAGTACGGCCGGGAAAGGGTGGTTTGCGACTACATCGCCGGGATGACGGACCGTTACGCTCTTGACGAGTTCAAGCGACTGTTCGAACCCTACGAGAGGGTTTGAGGGTCGTGCACGTCTAGGGAAGTTTGATGACCGGCTCTTCGGCGGGGCGGTAAAGGAGAAAGGTCCTGCCCAGGACCTGGGCGATCGCGGCGCCGGTTGCCGCTGCCAGCTCGGCGGCAACGACTTTGCGGTCCTCGAGGCAGCCTTCCTGGATTCTGACCTTCACCAGTTCATGTTTGGCAAGCGCCTCGTCGGTTGCGCGCACTACTTCAGCGGTGAGATGCTGCCGGCCGATCATGACATGCGGGTTGAGATTATGTCCCATCCCGCGCAGAAAACGGTTCTGCTTGCCACTCAACTGGAGTATGTCTGGCTTTTCTCTCATGATACTTTCCTTAACGGGATTGACTGGCATAGTGAGCCACTATAGTATTCACGCTTGCTCTGAATGAATTCGGCGATCCTGCCTCCCTGGGGGCGGTTCAACGCTTGGGGAATGGACTATGTACCATCGGCGGCGAGATATCAAGTCCTCTTTCCTGCAGACGACCATGCAAATGACCGTTGTTTGCGAAAATACGGTTGGCAGGTCGATTCCGGCCGGTGGCGAACATGGGTACTCTGCTCTGTTGCAGACGCAGGGTGGCACCTGGTTGTTCGATACCGGTAGCGGGCGAACCCTGTTGCACAACCTGGAAGTTCTCGGTTGTGACCCGGACCAGATAACGGCTGTCGTCCTCAGCCATGGTCATGCAGATCATGTCGGCGGACTCTTGCCTCTGCTGCAACGAATCGGGCCAAGGACGGTTTATGCCCACCCGCAGGTTTTCACCGAACGGCGCTGGCAGGGGCAGCATGAGCTGATTGACATCGGCCCTTCCTGCAGTCGCTCCAGCCTCGAGGAGGCCGGGGCATCTTTCCGTTTTGAAAGGCGATTTTCCGAGCTGGCTCCCGGCTTGTACAGCAGCGGCGAAATCCTTCGTAGCAACAAGGCTGAAACGGGCGACCCGCATCTGCTTGCCAAAAAGGGCCCCCACGACGAATGGAGCCCGGACAGCTTCAAGGACGATTTGGCCCTGGCAGTCGACACGCCGGCGGGACTCGTTATCCTGCTTGGCTGCGCCCATGCCGGCCTGATCAATACGGTGGAACATTTCCGCAAGAAGCTGCCGTATCGGCGTGTACATGCAATCATCGGCGGGACCCATCTCGGTCCGGCCAGTGACGCCCAGTTCGAAGCGACCCTCGATTACCTGCACAAACTCGATTTTGATCGGCTCGGACTCGCGCATTGCACGGGCCAGATCCGCGCGGCGCAACTTCACGCACGTTTGCCCAGCAAGGTGTTCTTCGCCAGCGTCGGTTCGACGTTCAAGGTCGTCTGAAGATGAGCGCCCCTCTCTGTGTCCTCCTGGTCGACGACTCGCAGTTCTTTCTCGAATTGGAGCGGCATTTCCTGCGCAACACCCAGGCAATGATTCTTACTGCGACATGTTCAGCGGAGGCGCTCTCCCTGGCACGCTCACACCAGCCCAGCCTGGTTTACATGGACATCGACATGCCGGGCGTCGATGGTCTGACCGCCTGCCGTGAGTTCAAGGCAGACGCGGCCTTGAAATCAATTCCCCTGGTCCTGATAGGCGACCAGAAAAATCCGGGGCACGCCGAGGCGGCCCGGCAGTCAAAGGCCGATGCCTACCCGGCGAAACCCCTGGATCGCAGACTGTTTCTCGATACCGGTCACAGTTTTCTGGTCAGTGTCGATCGACGTGAACCGCGTCATAAGTATGATATCGAGGTCGACTATATCTGTCGTGGCCGGCAACTCAAAGGGCGATGCATCGACTTGAGCAGTGGCGGCCTTTTTCTTGCCTGCTCCCCGACCGCGCGCAGCGGGGAGATGCTTCACGTCGAGCTTACCCTGCCGGATGCGCGACAGACGCGCGTAAAACTTGAAGCCAGGGTTGCCTGGGTGAATGACGCCGAGGAACTGATCAAGCCCGACTTCCCTTATGGATTAGGCATCGAATTTGTTAATATTGCTGAAACTGCCGGGATAGCTTTGCGCCGCTGTTTCGTTACCTGATCCACATCAAGAGTCAAGACACAGGGGGGCACAATGAGAAGAGAGCGAATTCTGCTGGCTGACAGCTCTCGTTTCTTTCGTACTATCGAAAGCAAATTTCTGCAGAAGACGCCACTCGAAATCATGGAAGCCGGCGATGAAGAAACCACACTCGATTTGATACGAAAGAATCCGCCTGACCTGGTTTTTCTGGCCTATGACCTGGCGGCAGCCGGGGAGCCCTCGCTCTGCGAAAGGCTCAAGCGAGACGCATTGACCGGCAAGATCCCTGTCGTGGTCATTTGTGACCAGAGCGCTCCGGAGCAGACGATAAACGTGCGGCGCATGGCCGCCGATGCCTGCCTCGTCAAGCCGCTTGACCGGCACAGCTTCGTGCAATTAAGCCGCAAATTTCTCAGCACCATCCGCGAATATCGCCAACCGAGCTTCTTCCCGGTGACCTTTCTCATCAACGGCCAGGAACACCAGGGGAAATGCCTCGACATTTCTTCTGGCGGGATGTTTGTCGAGAGCCATGTCGATGTCATGGCCGACACCCCGGTCGAGCTGGTGTTCCGGTTGCCTGACGGGACCCCTTCACCCTTGCAGTGCCAGGCAACCGTGACCTGGCTTAATCGTAAGCCAAATCCGATGAAACCGCATTACCCCTTCGGTTTCGGCGTCAAATTTTCAGTTCTTCCGGATATCGTGCGTCGGGAGATCATGCGTCTCACGGACAAATCGAAAGAACGCTGACAAATGCGGTCTGTTTGTGGATAAGGTTAACTCGCGCGAGGAACATCCATGAAGATTTTTATCGACAAGAGCAGGTGCCGGGGGTCAGGCGAATGCATCAAGGTCTGTCCGCACGGAGCCCTTCACCTGGTCAGAGGTCGGGCCGCGGTTGATTACGAACGCTGCGACCTCGATGGCCTGTGCATTCCTGCCTGCCCTCATGACGCGATCAGCTTCACTGATGATGCCTGACTCTATTTGGCATTAATTGGCAAGACGGCGGCAGGAACCTTCCTGCCGCCGTCTTGTTTTCAGCGTGCTGATGCTTTTTCGATTGTCAGCTGCCGGTATCGATTTCTGCCTCCACGGCAAAACGTTTGATCTTGCGTGTCGTCGTTTTGGGGAATTCGTCTTCCCGCAGGGTGAAGCGGCGCACACGCTTGTAGTCGGCAAGATGCTTCCCACGCTCCAGCACCTCGCGGCGGATGATCTCTTCAACCTGCTGCATGCTGAAATGTCCGGCGCCAATCTCTGCGGCATGGGCATCCAGGGCTTCATTGTCCGGATAGATCATGGCGTAGACCTCTTCGGTCGTTTTGTCCAGCTTGTGACCATAGACCATGACTTCAGCGATGAAGGGACTGTTTAGCAGCTCGTTTTCGACCTCTTCCGGGTAGACGTTCTTGCCGTTGGCGGTGACGATGAGGTTCTTGAGCCTGCCGCAGATCGACAGCATGCCGTCTTCGTCAAGGCGGCCGAGGTCGCCGGTGTGGTACCAGCCGTCCGTGATGACCTCCTGGGTTGCCGCAAGGTTGTTGTAATAGCCGAGCATGACGTTGGGACCTTTGACCCAGATTTCTCCGACCCCTTCCGCGTTGGGATTGTTGATTCTCACTTCGACGCCGGGGATTGGCCTGCCGACGGTTCCGAGACGCTTGCAGTGGGCCGTCTCGAAAGAGATGATTGGCGAGGTTTCAGTGATGCCATAACCCTGGTAGACGGTCAGGCCGAGTTCCATGAGGGTGGTGGCAACGACAGGGTCGAGGGCCGCTCCCCCGCTGATGAAGATCGGGTCGCCGCCAAAGGCCTCGCGCACCTTCTTGGTGACAAGTCCCTTGGTCGGAGTAAAGTTGAAGAGCATGCGTGACAGGGGTTGATCATCGATGCGTTTGGTCATGCGTTCCGCGAGCAGTCGAAAGACCGCCGGGACGCCCAGCAGGAAGTTGGGTTTGATCTCGGCAAGGTTGTCGCCGAGTTTGCGCAAGCTCTCGGCAAAAGAAATCGTGCCACCGACCGAAAGTGGCAGGAGAATCCCGCCGACCTGCTCGAAATCATGGTTGATAGGCAGGAAGGAGAGGGTGCTCATCTCCTCGGTAAGTTTGAAAGCCTCGAGGGCGGCCTGGATGTTGCTGGTGATGTTCGCATGGCTGAGCACGGCCCCCTTGGAGCGCCCGGTCGTGCCTGAGGTGTAGAGGATTACCGCCGGGTCATGTTCGTCGCGTTGCGGGGCAGGAGGAGGCCCCAGTTTTATGAAATCATCGGTTGTCTCGATCGCCAGCCGCGGCATTCCCTTGTCGCGGCTCTGCCTGAGCCGGGCAAACAGGCCGACTTTTCGCTCTTCACCGGCGGTGACTGCCCCCGGCAGGACCAGTTCCTGAAATCCTTCCGCCAGTTGCTCGAAATTATGGATATCTTGCTCGCGGATCGCATAGGCGCGGCTCAATCGCTGCCACTCGCTGATGAGGGCGGCCAGGGCGCTTTGCGCCTTTGGCGAGATATGCCCCCGGGCGATCGGCGGCGGATTGAGCAGGACGATCTTTTCGAGATGCGGCAGACTGTCGGTGATGTCGAGGATCGTTTCGAGATATGGCTGTTCGGTAAAGAGCAGGCGCGCCTGGCAGTCGGAAAGGATGTGTCGCAGCTCTCCGCGCTTAAGCTCCTTGTCGACCGGTACGGCAATGCCGTTCCCCTTGAGTATGCCGAGGTAGGCGGTCACCCATGCGGGAGAGGATGGGGCCAGCAGCGCGGCACGCTCTCCGGGTTCGAATCCCCAGTCCTCCAGACCTGCGGCAACGTGGTCGGAATCACTCCAGATCGTGTCGTAACTGTAATTGATCCAACGTCCGGCAATCTTGCAGCGGAGTGCGGTTTTTGCACCATAGTGGCTGCGACTGCGGCCGAGGAGGTCTGTGATCAATGGCATAGATTCTCCAATGAGTGGCCGTACTTTCATGAAGTTTAATGTGCCTATGCATATTAATCGGCAAAAGTATGCATGGCAAGCGCAAAGCCGACCGACAATTGTCCTCTTCCGGGTCGGCAAATCGTCTCGCGAATCTTTTGTTTCTTTACAAAATATCAATATTTCGATATTTTCTATCGTTCTTCAATTCATATAAGGCATATTGCAAGCTCTCATGAATCAATCGCAAATACGCAACTTTTCGATCATCGCCCATATCGATCATGGCAAGTCAACTCTGGCCGACCGTCTCCTTGAAGTCACAGGGACCCTGTCCGACCGTGAGCGCACCGATCAGTTCCTTGACAAGATGGACCTGGAGCGCGAGCGCGGCATTACCATCAAGGCTCAGGCCGTTCGTCTGAATTACCGTTCTGTCGACGGCAAGGATTATATTCTCAACCTCATCGATACACCCGGGCACGTTGACTTCACCTACGAAGTCAGCCGCTCGCTCTCCGCCTGCGAAGGGGCGCTGCTGGTGGTCGACGCCACCCAGGGGGTCGAGGCGCAGACCCTGGCCAACGTCTATCTCGCCATTGACGAAAACCTCGAAGTCTTCCCGGTGCTTAACAAGATCGACCTTCCCAGCGCCGATCCCGAGCGGGTGCGCAGCGAGATCGAGGAGATCATCGGCCTGGATGCTTCCGATGCCATCGTCGCCAGCGCCAAGGCGGGGATCGGCATCGACCAGATACTCGAGGCGATCGTCAAGAAGGTTCCGCCGCCGAAAGGGGACCCGGACGCCCCCCTGAGGGCGCTGATCTTCGACTCCTGGTACGACTCCTACCAGGGGGTCATCGTCCTGGTGCGCATCGTCGACGGCAGCCTGCGCAAGGGGGACCGCATCCGCCTGATGGCCAGCCGCAAGGAATACGAGGTGCTGCGGGTCGGGGTCTTTTCACCGCACCCGGTGGTGGTTGATTCCCTTTCGGCCGGGGAGGTCGGCTTTATCACCGCCAGCATCAAGGTCGTGCAGGACGCCAAGGTCGGTGACACGATCACCCATGTCAAGAACCAGGCGACCCAGGCCTTGCCGGGCTTCAAGGAAGTCAAGCCGATGGTCTTCTCCGGTCTCTACCCGGTCGACTCCGGCGACTACGACGACCTGCGTGATGCCATGGAGAAGCTGCGCCTCAATGACAGTTCGTTTTCTTTCGAGCCGGAAAACTCCATGGCCCTCGGCTTCGGCTTTCGCTGCGGCTTCCTCGGCCTGTTGCACATGGAGATCGTCCAGGAGCGTCTCGAGCGCGAATTCGGCGTCAGCCTGATTACCACGGCGCCGACCGTCGTCTACCGCGTCACCTCAGTCAAGGGAGAGCTGATACTGGTCGACAGCGCCAACAAGCTCCCCGACGTCCAGTACGTTGACCGGATCGAGGAACCCTTCATCCTCGCCTCGATTCATGTCCCCAACGAGTTCGTCGGCGGTGTCCTGGCCCTCTGTGAAGAAAAGCGCGGCGTGCAGCGCGAGATCAAATACCTGACGGCGACGCGCGTAATGGTCATCTATGAACTGCCGCTCAACGAGATCGTGCTCGATTTCTATGACCGTCTCAAAACCCTGTCGCGCGGTTATGCTTCGCTGGATTATGAGCACCTCGATTACCGCCCCAGCGAGCTGGTCCGTCTCAACATCCTGATCAACGGCGATGCCGTCGATGCGCTTTCGCTTATCGTTCATCGCGAAAAGTCGCAGTTTCGTGGCCGTGAACTGGTGTCCAAGATGAAGGAGTTCATCCCCCGGCAGCAGTTCGAGGTGGCGATACAGGCCGCTATCGGCAACAAGGTGATCGCCCGCGAAACGGTCAAGGCGTTGCGCAAGGACGTGACCGCCAAGTGTTATGGCGGCGACATCACCCGCAAACGCAAACTTCTGGAGAAACAGAAGGAGGGGAAGAAGCG
>JBFIMV010000039.1:0-11208 GCA_041611575.1 Desulfuromonadales bacterium
CGCGCCGCCGTCCGGGCTGACCCTGGGCGTCCCCCAGTACTCCAACGACAACGGCGCCACGTATACCTACGTCCCGGTTTCCGGTGGCGGCGGAGCGCCTGCCGGATACGACGGCACTGTGACCCATTGGCGGATTCCGATGACCGGCAGCATGAACGCCGGCGGCAGTTTCACCATCAACTCCAAGTGCATCGTGAAATAGAGCCCCCTGAGAAAGGAGAAACACATGCAGATGTACAAGCAGAAAACCCTCTGGACCCTCGTCGTCCTTGCGCTATTGCTTCCGCTGACGGCTTGGGCCACACCGGTGATCACCGTCGCCATCAAGGCGGAGAAGGAGGTGGTCGTCACGGAAAATGGCCAGAAAATCACGAAAATCGTCGAAGCCCAGGAGATCTTCCCGGGTGAAATCGTGATCTACACCCTGACCTACCGGAACACCGGCAGCTCTGCGGCACAGAATGTCGCGATCACCGACCCCCTCCCGGAAGGAACCTCCTACCTCCCGGGCAGCGCCAGCGAGGTAGGCGACCTGGTCTTCTCCATCGACCAGGGCCAGACCTACAAGAGACCATCGCTGCTCACCTACATGGTTACCCAGCCGGATGGCAGTGTGGTCACGAGGGTCGCATCGCCGGAAGAATACACCCACATCCGCTGGACCATCCCGGAAATCCTGCCGGGGGCAGAGGGTGCGGTTTCGTTCAAGGCGCGCATCAAGTAACGACACATAACCGACTGACTTATGACGAAGGAGATCGCCATGCTGACTTACAACCCTCCCGATACCAGTCGTTCCCACATGACGCAAACCGTCGACCGGTCACGGGCCGGACCGCGCGGCCCGACCCGAAGGCGCTGGTCCCGTCCGGGTAAACCTCCGGACAGAGCCGGTCCAGGCAATCCGATGAACCATCAGAACCGTATTCACGGCAACATCAGAAACGAAACAAAGGAGAACAACATGAAAGCAAGACACCCCATACCGTTCAGGAACCTGAGCGTCGCGCTGGCAGGTTTGCTGTTGGCAGCCGCGTTCTGGGTTCCGGCCGTCGAGGCGAACACTGCGGCCAACGCCACCATCCGCAACACGGTCACCGTCAACTTCAATGATGCCGGCGGGAACCCGCAGACCGCCGTGACCGCCACGGCGAACATCACCGTCAACCTGGTCAAGGCGGCCCCGACCCTGAGCGCCCCGGCAAACCTGACCACCGACCCGGCCACTAACGCGGTGTACAACTACACCATCACGGCCAACGCCAATGGCCCGGACACCTACAACCTGTCCACGGTAGTGACTGAGCCGGCCGGCATTACCGGCACCACGGCCACGCCTAGCGTCGCCAGCATCATCCTCGGCGCGACGACCGCAGCCACCGCCGTCAACATTCCAGCAGCCACGCCGACCGACATCATCGTGCCAAGCGACCTGGTCGGCGGCAGCGGCGCTGTCAACGGCATCGCAATAGGAGACACCGTCATCATCGGCGGCAACGTCTTTACGGTCAACAGCATCACTGACAACGGCGGCGTCGGCACCTCCATCATCAACGTCACCGGTGCGACCGCGACCAACGTGGCCATCGGCGACCTGATCGCTGAGCGTGGCAACTTCACCGTCACCGTCGACCCGGGCACCGTCACCACGACGGGCGACAAGCTGGTCACCGTCGACACCACGGCGACGGCGCAGGGCTCCGCCCTGTCGGCGACCGACCAGACCGTGACCACGGTCCAGGTCGCGGCCCTGACGGTCGTCAAGGAAGTCTCGACCGACGGCGCGACGGGCGCCACCTACGCCGCATCGGCCACGGGCAACCCGGGGGATACCCTCACCTACCGGATCACCGTGTCCAACACGGGGACGTCGAACGCTACCAGCGTCGTCATCCGCGACCCGACGCCCCAGTTCACGACCTACGTCGCCGGGAGCGCCAAATCGCACAACGCCGCCGGCGCCACCTATGCGGCCGCGGCAACGGCCCTGACCGATGCCAACCCGGCCGACGACGGTTATGACTGGAACATCAACACGACTAACGCGTCGACCTACAACGTCGGCACGCTGGCACCTGCGGCCGTGCGGGTGCTCTACTTCCAGGTCACGATCCAGTAAGACCTGGCTGCCAGGAGACATGCACAATCTCCTGGCCGTGAAGAAAGACCGGGAGGGGGCAGCGCCCCCTCCCGGCAGAAACCGGAGACTCTTATGAAATACAGACCCTGGCAAATCATCGTCCTGTTGATGACGCTCGGCCTGCTCGTCATGACGACCAGTTCGGCCCTGGCGGTGGTGGCAGCCAACACCCTGATCATCAACCAGGCGACCCTCTCCTACGACGACGGCAGCGGCGTCAGGACATCGACGTCCTCCGTCACCGTCACGGTTGCCCTGGTGCCGGCGGCGCCGGCAATCGCCCCGGGTCCGAACCAGTCCACGACCTACAGCGGCCCGGCTGCGAACCTCGACAACAGTTTCATTGTCACGGCGACGTCCAACGGCCCGGACAACTACACCCTCGGCACCGCGATCACCGCGTCGAGCAACACCACCGGGCCGACGGCAAACGTCACCACGGCGAGCCCCCTTCTGCTTGGTGCGACCGTGACCGTGACCGGCAGCACACTGTCCGTAATCGTCGTCCCCTCGGACGGCGTTAGCGACGGCGAGGTCAACGGCCTGGAAGGCGGCGATACGGTGGTCATCGGCGGCGAGACCCGCACGATCCTGAGCGTGATCGATAACGCCAGCGGCACCTCGACCATCAACCTGGCCTCCGACTTGTCGGCCATCCCCGCAAGCGGCGTCCTGGTCGCCGAGCAGAAGAGCGTGCTGGTCAATGTCACGGCCGGTACGATCACCGTGGTCGGCACGGACATTACCGTCGACAAGACCCTGACCGTCGCCTCGGTCACGGACCCGGCGCAGACCACCACCTCCCCGGCCATCCGGGACACCTTCACCAGCGGCGTGGCCAACCTGCTCAAGTACGTCCGCAACGTGACCGACCCCAATGGCAGCGTGGCACCTGTCGGCTACTCGGGCAACAACTATTATGCCTCCACGGTCACGGGCGAACCGGGCGACGTTCTCGAGTACCTGCTGGTCGCCGTCAACTCCAGCGCGTCGCCGGTAACTGCGGCCGTCGTCACGGACGTGCTGCCGACCGTTTACGTGGCCCTGCGGGCCAACGCCTATGGCGCCGGCAGGGAAGTCACCTACGACAATGGCGGCGGTCCCGTCACCTATTCGGCCGCGGCGGACGCTGACCAGGCGAACTACAACGCCGGCACCAGCACGCTGACCGTCTACATCGGCGCCGGCGCGACCAACGCAGCCGGCGGGACGATCGCTGCCGGGGCAACCCTGTACACGCTTTACCAGGTCACGATCAACCCTTGAGGAACGAGTGAACTTACGGTGAGCAAGAATCTCCACATGACATCGCGGGAACGTCTTGCCGGCCTGAAGGCCGGCAAGACGACCCGGTCGCGTCGCCCGGACGGGGCGCGGGCGGACGGGCGCAGCGCGCCTCGTCCGCGGATGTCGTGGTTTGCCTTGCCCGTTCTTTTCCTGATGTCGAAGATGCGCGCGCTCGTAACGGTGGGCATCTTCCTGGCCATGACCGCCCTGCCGGCATTCGCAGCACAGGTCCACATCATCAACACAGCCTGGCTGCACAGCGGCACCACCCTGCTCGCCCAGGCGTCGGTCACGGTGACCAACGTCGAGAGGACCAATGCCGCCCTGAAATTCCATGTTTACCGCCCGGGCAGCCCCCTCGCGGCAAACATCGTCGTCCAGCCGACGGAGTACTCTCCGGCCGGATCCCCCGGGACCTTCAACCTGCTGCCTCCCCCGGATTACAACGGCTCAGCCCTGCCCGTCGGTGTTCCCCTGCCCCTTGTGAGCACGAGCACGGTTCTTCTGCATGCCGGCGAACCGTTGTTCATCACGCTCAGCGACGGCGACCAGAACCTCGATCCGGCCCGGCCGGAGACGGTCCTGGTCAGGATCACGAGCGCGGCAGGTGATACGGAATCTTTGCGACTCACGGAAACAGGCAACAATACAGGGGTCTTCAGTGGATATTTGATGACCCTGGCAACACCCAGCGGTGCGGGTGACGGCTTGCTCGAGGTCACCGTCAACGGCCGGATCGACGGCCTGTACACCGACATCTACGATGGCACCGACTCGGCCGCCGACACGGCGCTGGTCGACCCTCTCGGCATCGTCTTCGACAGCCGGAGCGGCACACCGCTCGACGGGGCGACGGTCAACCTGTACCGTCTTGCCAACCTCTCCGACCCGACCGGCGTTCTGGCCACGGGGTTCGTTTTCGACGACGACGGCACCACCCCCTTCCCGGCCAGTGTTGCGTCCGGAGACGCCGGACTGGGCTACGGTCCCGGCGGGTTCCGCTTCCCGCTGATCGTTCCGGGCTTCTACAGGCTGGAAGTGATCCCTCCGGCGAATTACACCTTCCCGTCGACCGCCGTGATCGACCCGGGCCTGCCCTACGCAGTTGTCAACGGATCGCGCGGTGAGGCGTTCGAAGTCGTCCCCGGGCCGGTGATCAACATCGACATCCCGCTTGACCCGCTGGATTCGATTCTCTGGATGAACAAGACGGCGAGCCGCAGCGATGCTTCTTCCGGCGATTTCCTCCAGTACCGACTGACGGTGGAGAACTCCAACGCCACGGCGACGGCATCTCAGGTGTCCATCAGCGACCGTCTGCCAACAGGCTTCCGCTACCAGAGGAACTCGTCCAGGCTCAACGGCAGCAGGATGGCCGACCCGCAGATCGGCAGCGACGGCCGGACCCTGACCTTTGCGATCGGAGACATCCCGCCGAACTCGCGGATGGACATCAGTTACGTGGTCGAAGTCACAGCCGGAGCGCGTGCCGGAAAGGCGGTCAACTTCGCCCAGGCAAGTGAGAGCAACGGCAACCTGTCGAACCTCGCCAGTGCGACCGTCGAAGTCCGCAACGCCTTCTTCAACGACACAACCTTCCTCCTCGGCAGCGTCCTCGACGGCGCCTGCACCCTCCCCGAGGCGGAGAAAAAAGGCCTGGCCGGGATTCGCATCTACCTGGAAGACGGCACATACGCTGTCACGGACAAGGATGGCAAGTTCCACTTCGAAGGTGTTGCGCCGGGCGTTCACGTCGTGCAGCTTGACACCATCACCCTGCCACCCGGCTACGAGATGCTCCCCTGCGAGCAGACCAGCCAATCGGCCGGTCGCAGCTTCTCGCAGTTCGTCGACCTTCGCGGCGGAACTCTCTGGCGCATCAACTTCCACGCCGCTCCCAAGCCGGCACCGACGGGAGAGATGTCTCTCGAGATGAGCGCCGCCCTCGACGACCGGATCGCGACATTCACCATCGAGGTCGCTTCAAAAACAATCCCGGCAGAGAATGTCAGGCTCACGGTTATGCTGCCGGGCGGGTTCAGCTACCTGGAGGGCTCTGCGCAACGCGACGGGAAACAGGTTGCGGACCCGCAACTGGCAGGTGACTCCATCCGCTTCGATCTCAAGCAGCTGCCTGCGAACCGATCGACGACCTGGGCGTTCAAGGCGCGGCTCGACGGAACCCCGGCCAGCGGCGAACTCCCGGCAAAGGCAATGCTGCATTTCGACACGCCGGCAGGCAAGGACCGGTCTACGCCGACGGCGGAAACCCGTTTCCGCCACACGACGGGCACGGCCCCGCGCAGTGAGGAGATCAAGCTTTATCCACGCTTCCCGAGCTTCGTTGCCGAACTCCAGGCGACGGACCTGGCCATGCTCGAGGAGCTCTCCCGCCGCCTGCAGGGGCAGCGGATCGTGCGGCTTGATATTGTCGGCCACACCGACAACCAGAAGATCGCCGCGAAGAGCCGGCACATCTTTGCTGACAACCTGGCCCTTTCGATGGCCCGGGCCCAAAGCGTCGCTGATGTCCTCAAGGAACACGTGACGCTTGCCGATGACGCGATCAGCATCCGCGCCATGGGCGAAAGCATGCCTGTCGCCGAAAACACCACCGAGAACGGGCGGGCCCTCAACCGCCGCGTCGAACTCTACCTGGTCACCGAAACCGCCGGGGAGGAAGGTTCTCTTACCCTGACCGCCGCGAACAGCGGGAAGCAAGCGGTACCGGTCAACGGGCGCTCCCCCGCCGGCGCGGATCACCAAGATCCGGTAACCCAGACCGCCGGCGAAATGGAAGACGCGAGCCGCACGGGGCTGTTGACCCCCCGCGATGGCAGCGCCGTGAACCGGATCGAAGCGGTTCGCCTGCGCCTTGACTCCAAGCTCAAGCCCAGGCTTTCCCTCGATGGCCGGGAAATCCCCGCAGACAGGATCGGTTTCAGCATGAGCGACCCGGACCGCGGCACGACGGTGTACACCTACATCGGCGTGGATTTCGGTGAGCCGGGCCTCCGTACGCTGCTGATCGAAGGGATTGACCCGTTCGGCAATGCCCGTTTCACGCAAACTGCCGTCCTGACACGCACCGGCGAAATCAGGAGCATCCGGCTACTGGAGGTGGTGGAAAACCAGGCGGACGGCAGAACTCCCGTCAGAATGCGCGTCGAATTGATCGACCAGCTTGGCCGGCCGGTACAATCCCGAACCCAGTTGAGCTTTGAGTCGGACCGCCTGCGCCCACTGCCAGACGATTCCAAGGCAGAGCAGCCTTCCCAGGAAAAGCAATCCACGCTTGAGGTGACGGTAGACCCACAGGGGTGGATCAGCTTCAAGCCGGTTGACCAGAGTGGCCGCTATTCGCTCCTGCTGAGTTCCGGCAAGGCCAGGCTCGATACCGAAATTTACGTCAAGCCCGCCATGCGCGACTGGATCCTGGTCGGCTTCGCCGAAGGCACTGTCGGTTACAACACCTTCTCCGGCAACCAGGTCAGCCTGAAGGAAGCCGGGATCGATGAGCACTTCTACGAAGACGGCCGGGTCAAGTTCTTCGCCAAGGGGGCCATCAAGGGCGAATGGCTGCTGACCATGGCCTACGACTCGGACAAGCCGAAGCGCGACGGAGACAGCCTGCACCAGCAGATCGATCCCGACAGCTACTATCCGCTCTACGGCGATGGTACGCAGCAGGGCTATGAGGCCGCCAGCGCCCGCAAGCTCTTCGTCAAGCTCGAGCGCGACCAGTTCTACGCCCTGTTCGGCGACATGCAGACCGGCCTGACCCAGACGCAGCTCTCCCAATACAGCCGCAGCATGAACGGCTTCAAGTCGGAGATGCAGACGGAGAACTTCAGCTACACCCTGTTCGCCGCCGACACCAACCAGGCGTTCACCAAGGACGAAATCCGCGGCGACGGCACCTCGGGACGCTACTACCTGTCGCAGAAGAAGCTGGTGATCAACTCGGAAGAAGTCACCATCGAGACCCGCGATCGTTTCCGCAGCGAACGCATCATCGAAAGTCGCACGCTGACGCGTCACACCGACTACGACATCGACTACGACACCGGCAGCCTCTTCTTCAAGCGGCCGGTGCCGAGCAAGGACGAGAAGTTCAACCCGATCTTCATCGTGGTGCGCTACGAGACCCGGGATTCGGCTGACAGCAACTTCAACTACGGCGGACGGGTCGCGGCGAAGATCCTCGATCAGAAGGTCGAAGTCGGGGCCAGCTACATCCACGAGGAGAAGGGTTCTGGCAAGAGCGATCTGTACGGCACCGACGTGACGGTCAAGCTGACACCGCAGACGACCCTGCGCGCCGAGGCGGCCACGACGGAGTCGCGTCATTTTGACGACAAGGCGAGCGGTGACGCCTACCAGGCGGAAGTCACCCACGAAGCGGACAAGCTGAGAGGCCGCGTCTATTATCGCGAGCAGCAGGAAGGCTTCGGCCTCGGCCAGCAGAACGGCAGCGAAACCGGCACCCGCAAGTACGGCGTCGAAGGGAATTACGACATCACGCAGCGCCAATCGGTGCAAGGACTCGCTTACCACGAGGACAACCTCGGCACCGGCGGCAAGCGCGACGTCGCCGAGATAACCGGCCGTTACCGCGCCGACCGTTACAGCCTGCACACTGGTGTCCGCGAGGCGCGTGACCGCCTGGGCGACGGCAGCACGCAGCGCAGCACCCAGGGGCTGGTCGGCGGCAGTTGGAACACGGCGGACGGTAAACTGACGCTGCGCAGCGAGTACGAACAGTCACTCGCCAGCAGCGACGAGAACAGCGCCTATCCGACCCTGCTGACCCTCGGCGCCGACTACCGGCTGTCGGACAAGGTCAGCGTGTTCGCCGAGCAGGAGTTCTCCTGGGGGGCAACGCAGGATTCCGAGGGGACCCGCGCCGGTTTCCGCTCCACGCCGTGGCAGGGCGGCACCCTCAACAGCTCCGTCGAGCGCCAGTTCAACGAGAACGGCCAGCGGGTCTTCGCCCTCTTCGGCCTGGGGCAGACCTGGCAGATCAACGAGCGCTGGAGTATCGACGGCAGCCTCGATCGCAGCCACACCCTCGCCCACCCCGGCAACGACAGTCTCAACACCAACGTGCCGCAGGCCCATGGTTCTGCCGAAGACTTCACCGCCGTCTCCGTCGGCGCGACCTACAAACGCGACAAGTGGACCTGGTGGAACCGGCTCGAAGTGCGGCACTCGGAGAATGAAGACAAGTACGGCGCCAGCACCTCGATCATCAGCGAGCCGCGCAACGGCATCGCCATCTCCGCCAAGGCGATGGCCTTCATCACCGACTCATCGACGGGGCTGCGCAGCAGCGACGGCAACCTCCGCCTGGGACTGGCCTACCGCCCTGCCGCCAGCCGCTGGGTCTTCCTCAACCGTCTCGACTTCTACTTCGACACCGAGGACGGCGGTACGGAGAAATCCGACAGCTGGCGCATCGTCAACAACTTCCACGCCAACTTCCGCCTGAGCAACCGGCTGCAGACCTCCTTCTACTCCGGCCTCAAGTACGTGCGCAGCACCTACTCCGGCGACAGCTACAGCGGCTTCACCAGCCTGACCTCCTTCGAGGCGCGCTACAACCTCACCAGGCGTTGGGACATCGGCGTTCACGGCAGCGTGCTGCACTCATGGAACAGCGGCAACTTCGATTACAGCGCCGGCGCCTCGGTCGGGTACTCGCCGCTCACCAACACCTGGGTCAGCGTCGGCTACAACTTCGTCGGCTTCCGCGACGACGACTTCGCTTCTGCAAACTACACCGCCCAGGGCGCCTACATGCGCTTCCGCGCCAAGTTCGACCAGCAGTCGGTGCGGGAAGCTGCGGAGTGGATCAATAAATAGGGACTGGCTCCGCAGGTGCCTGTCCCTATTTATTGGGGACGAGGGACGAGGACAGTTACTCCTCAAACGCGATGCACGCAAAAGGGAACGGCCTCATGACCGTCCCCTTTTTTGTGATTCTGGTTTTTTCGCGTCTCGCGCTTCTCGCTTCGTGTTTACAGATTCACAGCCTTGTTCTTCAGGTAGGAAGCGACGCCTTCGGCATTCGCCTTCATCCCTTCTTCCCCCTTGTTCCAGCCGGCCGGGCAGACTTCGCCGTATTTCTCGGTGAACTGCAGGGCGTCGATCATGCGCAGCATCTCGTCGACGTTGCGGCCGAGAGGCAGGTCGTTGACTACCTGGTGATGGACCTTACCTTCCCGGTCGATCAGGAAGGACCCACGGTAGGCGACCCCGGCGTCTTCGAACTCGACATCGTAGGCCCGGCAGATGGTGTGCTTTATGTCGGCGACCAGCGGATAGGCCACCGCGCCGATCCCCCCCTGGTCGACCGGCGTGTTGCGCCAGGCGATATGGGTGAACTGCGAATCGATCGAGCAACCGATCACCTGGACGTCACGATCCTCGAACTCCTTGATGCGCTTGGAAAACGCGATCAGTTCAGTCGGGCAGACGAAGGTGAAATCCAGCGGGTAGAAGAACAGGACCACGTACTTGCCCCTGTAATCCGACAGCTTGAAATCCGGCTTGATCGAGCCGTCAGCGAGAACGGCCGCTGCTGTAAAGTCGGGGGCTTGCTTGCCAACCAGGACACTCATAAGAACTCTCCTCCAGATGTAATTGACTGTCTTTATGAAAGTTATGAGCCAGTTTACTGATTGGAGAAAAGCTGTCAAGATAAATATGACCAATATCGTCATTTATCGGTCATCGTTCCAGCCGGTCCAGCCTCCAGCCCTGGAATCAGCTATTTCTTCCTGCTGCGCGGATGCGCCTTGTCGTAGACCGCCATCAACTGGTCTACACTGACCTGGGTGTACTTCTGGGTGGTGGAAAGGGAGGCGTGGCCGAGCAGCTCCTGAATGGCACGCAGGTCGGCGCCGCCATCGAGCAGATGGGTCGCAAAGGAGTGTCGCAGGGCGTGAGGGGAGATGTCCTTGATGATGCGGGCCTTGAGCAGGCGGGTCTTGAGGTTGCGCTGAACGCTGCGCGGCGTCAGCCGGCCACCGCGGGCATTGACGAACAGCGGTTCGTCATCGGCAGGCATTCCCCGGGCTTCGAGATAGGCGCCCAGGGCCTGGTGGGCTTTGCCCCCGATTGGGATGATGCGCTCCTTGCGCCCCTTGCCGAGCACCCGCACCAGGTTGCCGCGGAGGTCGAGCACCCCCACGTTGAGGCCGGTCAACTCACTGACGCGCAGGCCGCTGGAGTAAAATAGCTCGAGGATGGCCCGGTCGCGCAAATCGAGCAGCGTGGTGCCGTAGCCGCGCTCCATCAGCGCCCCGGCCTCGTCGACCGAAAGGGTTTTGGGGAGATAGTGATTGAGTTTCGGCGTGGCCAACCCCTCGGCCGGGTTGGTTTTCAGCAGCCCCTCACGCACCAGGTAGCGAAAGAAGGTGCGCAGCGAGGACAGCTTGCGGGCGATCGAGGTGCGTTGGTTGCGCTTGTGGAGCTCCGCCAGGAAACGCCGCAGCACAAAATTGTCGAGCCGCGCCAGGGCATCCTTGCCGGCACCGCCATGACGTTCAAGAAAAGCCTCGAACTCGCCGAGGTCACGCAGGTAGGCTGCGAGCGTATGCGGCGAAAGATTCCGCTCGTCGGCGAGATATCTGGCAAAGCGGTCCACCCAATCCTGCATCGTCGTCACCTCGAGGACAAATCTAACATAACCTGGCCACATTCAGGAACCTTAGTTTATTGACGGTCCTGCTGGCGCATGAGATAATTCCGCATCATGAGCGTCCTTCTCTTCCTCC
>JBFIMV010000040.1:0-11162 GCA_041611575.1 Desulfuromonadales bacterium
CGGCGCACGCGTCGTCCTGCCCGGCGACATCCCCGGCAGCAGGCTCGTTCCCGAAGCCTACACCGGGCCGCGCGGCGCCCGGGGGAGCGATTACGACGCTGCGGTGGCGGACGATGGCTCGGTGAATTTCGCAACCACCCGCCCGCTGAGCCGCGGGGAAGGGCTGACGATCGTCGTCTCATGGCCCAAGGGTTACGTCTTCCCGCCGACAACGCGGGAGGAGATCGGTTTCCTGCTGCGCGACAACCGCAGCTGGGTCGTGCTGCTCGGTGGCCTCGCCGCGCTGCTCGCCTACTACCTTGTCGCCTGGGTCCTGGTCGGTCGTGACCCGGAGCCCGGGGTGATCATCACCCGCTACGAACCGCCGCAAGGATTGACTCCGGCCGCGGCACGCTATATCCGCCGCATGGGTTATGATCACAAGGCCTTTGCCGCGGCACTCGTCAACCTGGCGGTCAAGGGGCTGCTTGAAATCCGCGAGGATGACGACACCTACGTCCTCGAACGCACCCAGGCTGATGAGAACGCACTGGCCGCCGGCGAGAAGGCGATCCTCAAGGGGCTTTTCAATAATCAGAAAGGCGTCTCTGTCACGCTCGAACAAAGTCAGCACAAGACGATCCGCAAGGCCCTCAAGGGGCACAAGGCGGCCCTGCAGCACAACAGCGAAAAGCTCTATTTCCTCGCCAACAAGGGGTGGCTGCTGCCGGGGGCCGGTTTCTCGGTGCTGGTCTTTGTCTGCATCATCCTGTCTCTGCCGAACCTGGACCTCAAGGCCTCCGGGGCGTTCCTCTCCATATGGCTGACCTTCTGGACCCTCGGTGTCTTCGCCCTGGCGAACAAGGTCTGGCACGCCTGGCGCGCGGTCACGTCACCGCTGAAAATCTTCGGCGCGCTGTTCATCACCGCGTTCGCTACCCCCTTCTTCGCGGCCGAAATATTTGTCGCCGGCCTGCTCGGCACCCAGGTCTCGCCGACCATCCCGATATTCCTCCTGAGCGCGATTGGCGTTAACGTCCTCTTCCATTACCTGCTCAAAGCGCCGACCCGTGCCGGGCGCAACCTGCTCGACCAGCTGGAGGGCTTCCGACAGTTCCTCGTAGTCGCCGAACGCGACGAGATGAACTTCCGCAATCCGCCCGAGAAGACGCCGGAACTCTTCGAAAAGTTTCTGCCCTACGCCCTCGCCCTGGGCGTCGAACAGCACTGGATGGAACGTTTTGCCGGCTTGTTCAGGCGGCTGGAAGAGCGCGGCGAGCATTACCGTCCTGTCTGGTACCATGGCCGTCACTGGCAGACCGCCAACTTGGCCGGTTTTTCCCAGGCTCTCGGTTCATCGCTCGGTTCGGCGGTTGCTTCGTCATCGGCGGCGCCGGGTTCATCGTCCGGGTCGGGTGGGGGCGGGTCGTCGGGAGGAGGGGGCGGAGGCGGCGGTGGTGGAGGGTGGTAGAATGGCTACAGAGTCAAACATCTGAAACCCGTGAGAGGCCGTATGTCCGTACCACCCGTCAGTATTGTGCTCTATCGCTGGGCAGGCGCCTGGGGGCCATTCCGGATCAAGGTCCCCTGCGGCGAATGCTCCCTGACCCAGGATGTTATCCGCGACACCCTGCGCCATGAACTGGCCGGCATTCCGGTTGAGTTGGAGGTGCGTGCCTGGCTTGAGACGTGGTGGCGGCCGTTGCTCAGGGGGGGGTGGCATGCGCCGATCGTCATGGTGGAAGACCGGGTCATCAGCCAGGGGAACGCACTGAACCGGGGCGTGCTGACCGAGGCGGTGATCGCGCATCATGCGCGGCGCACCCCGGTTGCCGGCAACCACCTGTTCGGCAAGGACACCTGCCCGCACTGTCAGCGCGCCAAGGGCTACCTGGCCGAAGCGGAGATTGAGTTTCGTTACCACAACGTCGTCAAGGAGCCGAGGGCACTGTACGAGATGCTGGCCCGCGTCAAGCCCCTGGTCGGCCCGAGCACGCCGATCAGCGTTCCCCAGATCTGGCTTGACGGCCACTATGTCGGTGGCGCAGACCAGCTCAGTGAGCAACTCCACCGCCCGGTCGAGGCGAACCCCGAGCGAGGGCAGTCATCCCTCTCACCACAGGACCATACGCGCCGGCATGAAGATTGACGAAGACGCTTGCATTGAATGCTCAATCGTTACGGTGCCTCGGGGGTTGCTACCTGACGGCGGCTGGCACTGAGTACAATCAATTCTTCTTTTTCTTTACGACTCATCCGCTTGAGCGCCACCTCGCGCCTGGCCGCGCTGCTGCGATCATGTCCTTCCTCCAGGTAGACCAGTTCCTGCGGTCGGCGCCCGCGAAAATATTTCGCCCCGCGGCCATTGGCGTGCTGTTGCAACCGTCGGCCGATATCCGTGGTGATGCCGGTGTAGAGGGAGTTGTCGCTGCAGCGAATGATATAGACGTGCCATGTCATCCCGGTCACTTCAGACCGCGGGAGGCAAGGTGAACCAGACGGTCGTCCCCTGATTCTCACCCGCAGATTCGATCCAGACTTTACCGCCGTGGAGTTCGACGATCCGTTTTACCAGCGCCAGACCGATGCCGGTCCCCTCCTGGTCGGTGTGCAAGCGTTCGAACAGGCCGAACACCCTCTCATGGTACGCCGCGGGGATGCCGATGCCGTTGTCCTTGACATAACAAGTCCATCCCTTCTCTGAATTCTCCGCGCCGATTTCAATCTTCGGTCTGGTGAGCGGGTTCGCATACTTGATGGCGTTTTCGATCAGGTTCTGCATCAGTTCGCCAAGTCGTTTGGCATCGCCTTTCACCTGCGGCAGGCGGCCGCTGATGCGGATATCTGCAGAGCATGCGTCGATCTTGCCGCGAAGCAGTTCAACGGCCTCGGCAGTCACTTCGGCAAGGGAGACCTTGTCGACGAGGTTGACCGTGCGGCCGGTCCGGCTCAGTTCGAGGAGGTCGCTGAGGAGCGCGTTCATCTTGTTGCCGGCCGACCTGATGAAGCCCAGGTGAGAACGGACCTGTGCCGGGATGTCGTTGCCGAGATCCAGTTCCAGCAGGTCGACAAAGCAGCTTATGGTGACCAGCGGGCTTTTCAGGTCGTGGGAGACGGTGTAGGCGAAGCGTTCCAGCTCGCTGTTCTTCTGCTCCAGTTCGGCGAGCATCGTCTCGATGTCGCGATTCTTTTCTACCAGCTCCCGGGTGCGCTGCGCGACCTGGAGCTCAAGTTCCTTCCTTCTGTTGCGCAACAGAGCGAGATAAGCCAGGAACACGCACAGCAGCGCCACAACGATTATCGCCGCTGTGATCTGCCATAGAAGCATGTAATCGAACCCCAGGTCGTAGCGCACTGACACCGCCTGGTCGAGGAGCTTCTGGCGATCCTGTTCGCTGATCGTGGCGATTGCCTTGTTATAGACAGACAACAGCAGCGGATCGTCGTCGCGGATACCGACACCGAGCACGTAATCCTGGCTCTTGTCCAGTTGGCCGCTGATTTTCAGGTCCAAGTATTGCTGTTGCTGAATGATGGCGGCGATGTTGAGTACGGAATCGACATAGCCGAAGGCTTCGCTTTCATGAACGAGCCGAAGCCCTTCCTGCGGGTTGCCGACGGCTCTTATACGGATGTCGGGATGGTGCGCCTTGAGATAATCGATGGTAGCGTAGCCCTCGACGATGGCCAGGGTCTCCCCCTTGAGTCGATCGAGGTTGTCGATGAACAGCTTGTCCGTTCTGGTGGCGATGACCTTCGGTATGGTAAGGAGCGTGCTGCTGAAATTGAGGTAGTCGCGGCGTTCCGGCGTGTCCATGGCGGCGAGCAGGACGTCGCACTTTCTCTCCCTGGCGTAATCGAGCGACTGGGCCCACGAAGCAGTCCTGATGACCTGCGCTTCCTTGCCGATCTTCTGCGTTATCATCCGGTGCAGTCCGGCGAAAACTCCTTGGATATCTCCCGTGTCGTCGATGCTGATATACGGCGCCCAGTCGGGGTCGGTGCAGAGGGTGATCGGCCCCCTGGCGACGAGATAGTCCCTTTCTTCGCGGCTCAGCTCAAACTCCGTGCCCAACAAGGTTTTTTCAGGAAGAGGGTTGAACCAGAAACTCCGGAGCCGCTGATATTCTTCGGCCGGAATGGCGGCAAGTGCCTTGTTCAGGATGCTGACAGCTTCCGGCCAGTCGCTGCGGATGGCAAAGGAAAAATGCAGGGTTTCGTCAAGGGGAAAGGCGATCTGCAGAAAAGGGAGGTTGTACTTGTAGGCGTGGTACAGCACCGTGCCGCTGCCGAACATGGCGTCGGCCCGGCCGCTGATGATCGCTTCGATCGATTCTCTCAAGGATGCGGTTGGGTGGATGACGGCGCCGGGGATATGGCGGACAAGCTCTTCTTCTTTCTGCGTTCCCGCGGTGATCGCGATGCTGCGCCCATTCAAATGCTGCAGGGAAGTGATCCGACCGGGATTGCCACGCGGAACGAGCACGATGGTGCGTTGGCTGATGTAGGGATTGGAAAAGATAAGATGCGTTTTGCGCTCTTCCGTGAGAGCTACGCTGCACAGGCCATCCAGTTCCTTGGCGTAGGTGCGCTGCTGCACATCGGCCCAGTCGCCGGGTTGGATCTGAAAGTTGGCTCCGGTCAGGGTGTTGATGCGCGCCAGGATATCCGCGTCGAAGCCGGAGACCGTACCATCTTTCGCGACGATCACATAAGGTTCCCACTCGCTGCCGGCCCCCAATACGATAGTAGGATGCGCTAGCAGAAACCTCTGCTCGGCTTCGGTCAGTTGAATTGTCTGTTTGCCATCTGCGGCGAAGGATGGTGAAAGTATCGAGAGTACCAAGAAAAGCATCGTGAGCAGAAGAAAGAAAATAGGGTTTTTCATGCACTATTTCTCTTTTCCGGAAAACGCGAAAATGAACAATTTCTTAAGCATCACTATGACACCAGGTCCCCGTTTGTTCAAGAAATTAGCTATTCTATTATTGCTTGTCCAACGCTGGCCGTTCACAAAAAGGCCCTGAACGAAAGTCCAGGGCCGGGAACGGGCAGGTCATGTTTTTTTGTTACGTCGTAGATTCAGTGGATCTCCTTGCTTTTCTTGCCGGTCGGCCGGCTTTCGATCGGAATCTTGCGGCCGCTGAGCTCCGGTGTTTTCACCGGCATGGTCACTTCCAGCAGACCGTTGGTATAGGTAGCATGGGCCTTGTCGGTATCGGCACCGGCCGGCAGCGTCATGCGCCTCTCAAATGAACTCAGGTGCGATTCGCGCAGCAGGTAGTTGGCCTCTTCGGTTTTCTTGGTGTCGCGACGTTCACCGCTGATCACCAGGTCGCGCCCGTCGAGGCGCACATCCAGCTTGTCGCTTTCAACTCCCGGCAGTTCCGCCTCCATGTGGAACATGCCGTCCTTGATGTAGCTGTTGACCAAGGGCGAAGCCGTCATCATGCTGACTTCACCACTTTCCCGGGTCGAACCGAACATCCTCTTGAACAGATAGTCCATCTCCCGTTGCAGGCTGCTCAGCTCCCGGATCGGATCGAAACGAATCGGTAACATGGTTCGTCACCCCCTTTTCGTGCCCGTCCCCGAGAATATACGATGATGAAAAGTGCAGCATTCAGACAGGTTAAATATATCTCATATGAGGGTGGGGCGCAAGGGGTGCGCGGTTAAATTAATGCCTTTAAGTCCTTGATTTGAAAAGATAAATTAATGAGAGCAGGGTCTCTGGGAGAGTTAAGGTTGCCAGTTCCCGAAAAGACGGATTGCAGGACATGTGCCGCGAAAACGGGTGACGTCCCTGATCCGTTTACCCGTGGGAATAATAAGGTTAATTCATGAAATGGCCCGAGATGGTCGGCATGAGGTGTTTTTATTGTGTAAAATCCTTGTAAATCAGCCAGAAACGGCCATTATTGTTGCGCACAAGTCTTGTGATGGCCGCCAAAAAAACCTATAATCAGCAGTTCGTCTGACCGGCCAGTATCGGCAGGCGCAACTCGTGGTAAGGGCGAAATCAAGGAGACTTTCTTTGCAAGAGTTGAAACAGCAGCAAATTGCGCCACACGGCACGTTCCCCGTTGCTCCGCTCACACTGGCGAGCGACCTGGTCGAGGCGTTGCGTTGTCTCCACCAGCCGCTTGGCCTGGTAGGCAAGCCGGGCGAACGGCAGGTATGGAACAGCACGGTCGATAAAGACGGCAAACCTCTGCCATTGAGCGGCATGGTTCTGCCTTGCCCCCTGGAGAACCTCGGCGACGGCGATTTCTGTCGCGATCACGGCATTCGCTACCCCTACGTCGGCGGTTCGATGGCCAAGGGGATCAGTTCCCTGGCGCTGGTCGAGGCCCTGGCAGATGTCGGCATGCTCGGTTTCTTCGGCAGCGCCGGACTGCCGGTCGAAGAGGTCGAAGCGGCCATAGTCCAGTTGCAGGCGCGTGCCGCCGGTCGCAGCTACGGGTTCAACCTGATTCACAGCCCCAACGAGCCCGACCTGGAGAACGCCCTGGTCGATCTCTACCTGCGACGCGGTGTCACCCTGGTCGAGGCTTCGGCCTTTCTCGCCCTGACGCCGGCCCTGGTGCGCTACCGCACCCACGGCATTTCCCGCGATGCCTCGGGCCGGATCGTCACCCCCAATCGCATCATCGGCAAGATTTCCCGCGAGGAGGTCGCCGCCAAGTTCTTCGCTCCCCCACCGGAAAAATTTCTGCGTGAACTGGTCTCTTCGGGGGACCTGACTGCCGAACAGGCGTTACTGGCGGCCGAAATTCCGATGGCACAGGATGTGACCGTCGAAGCCGATTCGGGCGGGCATACCGACAACCGTCCCGCCCTGGCTCTCTTTCCGACCATCCTGGCGCAGAAAAATGCTTTTCAGAAGCAGCATGCTTACAGCCAGCCCCTGCGGGTCGGCCTCGGCGGCGGCATCGGCACTCCGACTTCCGCCGCTGCGGCCTTCGCCATGGGTGCGGCCTACCTGGTGACCGGCACGGTCAACCAGGCGTGCATCGAGTCGGGGACCTGCGACGAGGTGCGTCGCCTGCTCGCCGAAACCCGCCAGGCCGACGTCACCATGGCCCCTTCAGGCGACATGTTCGAGATGGGCGTGACGGTCCAGGTGATCAAGCGCGGCACCATGTTCTCGATGCGGGCGGCGAAACTCTACGAGCTCTACCGCGCTCACGGCAGTTTGGAAACCCTGCCCGCCGACGAACGGCTGAAGTTGGAAAAGACCATCTTCCGTGTGCCTCTCGAGCAGGTCTGGGCTGAAACCCGCAGTTATTTCACTCATCGTGACCCGCGCCAGATCGAGCGGGCCGAGCGCGATCCGAAGCACAAAATGGCGCTGGTCTTCCGCTGGTATCTCGGCCAGTCGCCGGTCTGGGCCAACCGGGGCGAGTCGGACCGCCGGCTCGACTACCAGGTCTGGTGCGGCCCGGCCATGGGGGCCTTCAACGAGTGGGTCAAGGGCTCTTTCCTGGAAGAAACGACGCAGCGCCGGGTGGCCGACGTTGCCATGAATATCCTTTTCGGTGCTGCCGTGCTGATGCGCGGCGCCCAACTGAAGCTGCAGGGGGTGGCCCTCGATGATGAGAGTGCGCTGACGACCCCCCTTGCATCCGCACAGATCAAGGAGTACCTCCGTTGAAAAACCGCGAAGAACAGCACCGGACGGTCGCCGCGACCGCAACGCCGCTGGCCATTGTCGGCATCGGCAGCCTCTTTCCCCGGGCGAGCGACACCGGAACCTTCTGGAGCAACATCAAGAACGGTGCGGACGCCAGCACCGAGGTGCCCGAAACGCATTGGCGATCCGACGATTATTTCGATCCGAACCCGAAGTCGCCCGACAAGGTCTATGCCAAGTGCGGCGGGTTTCTGGCGCCGGTCGATTTCAACCCGCTGGAGTACGGCATCCTGCCCAACGCCCTCGAAGCGATCGACACCTCGCAGCTTCTCGGCCTGATCGCGGTCGAACAGGCTCTCAGGGACGCAGGGTATACGACGCAGCGTGAATTCGATCGTGACCGTGTCAGTGTCATCCTCGGCGTCACCGGAACTCTCGAACTGGTCGTTCCCCTCGGTGCCCGCCTCGGCCACCCGCGTTGGCGCGAGGCCCTGCGCGATGCCGGCATCGCCGACGCCCTGGCCGATGATGTCATGCAACGCATCAGCGACAGCTACGTCCCCTGGCAGGAGAACTCCTTCCCCGGCCTGCTCGGCAACGTTGTCGCCGGCCGCATCAGCAAGCATTTCAACTTCGGCGGCACCAACTGCGTCTGCGACGCCGCCTGCGGCAGCTCACTGAGCGCCCTCAACCTGGCGGCGCTGGAACTCGAAACCGGCCGGGCCGACATGGTCGTGACCGGCGGTATCGACACCTTCAACGACATCTTCATGTATACCTGCTTCAGCAAGACGCCCGCCCTGTCGCCCTCGGGCCACGCACGCCCCTTCGACGCCGCCTCCGATGGTACGACCCTGGGCGAGGGGCTGGGGATCGTGGTCATCAAGCGTCTGGCCGACGCCGAGCGCGACGGTGACAAGATCTACGCCGTGATCAAGGGGATCGGCGCCTCAAGCGACGGCAAGGGGGCGGCGATTTACGAGCCGAGCGCCGCCGGCCAGCAGAAGGCGCTGCGCCGCGCCTACGCTGCGGGCGGCATCGACCCGGCGACCATCGAGCTGATCGAGGCCCACGGCACCGGCACCCGGGTCGGCGACGCGGTCGAAGTCAACGCCCTGCGCGGCGTCTTCGGTGAAGCCGACACTCCCTGGTGCGCTCTCGGCTCCATCAAGTCGCAGATCGGCCACACCAAGGCCGCGGCCGGCGCCGCCGGCCTGATCAAGGCGGCCCTGGCGCTGCATCACAAGACCCTGCCGCCGACCATCAAGGTCAAGACTCCGCAAGAAGCAGTGACCAAGGGTCGCAGCCCTTTCTACGTCAATACCGAACCTCGCCCCTGGGTGACGCGCGGCGACCACCCGCGTCGCGCCGGCATCAGCGCCCTCGGTTTCGGCGGCAGCAACTTCCACTGCCTGCTCGAAGAACACGGTCCGCATAAAGTGGCCGCAGACTGGCAGGGTGATGTACAGATTGCAGCCTTCAGCGCAGCAGACGAGGCGCAGCTGGAAGCCGCCATCGAAGCCTTCCCGGTCGGCGGATCCTGGGACGAACTGCGCCTGGCCGCAGATCTCGGTCGTCAGGCCTTTGATCCGCAGCAGCCCTGTCGCCTGGCGCTGGTACTCGAGCGGAACGGCAAGCCGGCCGCGCAGTTGAAGACCGCCCTGGCGATGCTGCGCAGCCAACACGGCAAGAGCGCCTGGCAGACCCCCGACGGCAGCTTCTTTGCATCCGATACGGCGAACGGTCCCCTGGCGATCCTCTTTCCCGGCCAGGGGGCTCAATACCCCGGCATGCTGCGTGACCTTGCAACCCAGTTCCCGCAGTTCCTGCAGGCGTTTGCCGAGGCAGACCGGGCTTTTGCTGTTAATAGCAATGGCGGGGAGCGACTTGTTGATCTCGTCTATCCGCGGCCTGCCTTCGACCAGGCAGGACGCGAGCGCGCCGAAGAGCAGCTGCGCGCGACCGAGGTCGCCCAGCCGGCCCTCGGTGCCGTCAGTCTCGGTGCCCGCGCCGTGCTCGCCGACTTCGGCGTCGATGCTGAGGTCTTTGCCGGGCACAGCTATGGAGAACTGACCGCCCTGTGCGCCGCCGGATTTTATAATGCCGATGCCTTGCACGCCCTGTCACGGTTGCGCGGCGAGTTGATGGCCGCCGGCGAAGGTGACCGCGGCTCGATGCTGGCGGTCTCCGCGCCGCTCGACCGGATCGAGGCGTTCCTGACCGAGACCGGACTCAACCTGGTGCTGGCCAACCGCAACACCCCGGAACAGGGTGTTCTTTCAGGTGCTACGGCCGAAATAGAGCGGGCCGTGGCCCTGCTGGAAGAGCGGGGCATGCGCGGCAAGCGACTCGCCGTCGCCGCCGCCTTCCACAGCGAACTGGTGGCCGACGCCAGCGGCCCGTTCGGTGACCGGCTGCAGGCGATCGCCTTCAGCAAGCCGACCGCTAAAGTCTTTGCCAACAGCACCGGTCAGGCCTACCCGGCGACCGCAGGCAAGGCGCGCGAACTGCTCGCGTCGCAGATCTCCCGCCCGGTGGAGTTCGTCGCGGAAATCGAAGCGATGTACGCCGCCGGCATCCGCACCTTCCTCGAGGTCGGTCCGGGCGCCCGCTTGACCGGCATGGTCAAGGCGATCCTCGGCGACCGGCCGCATCAGGCCGTCGCCATCGACGCTTCGGGTGGCAAGCGTTCGGGGATTCATGACCTCGGTCGCGCTCTCGCCCAACTCGCGGCTCTAGGTTACCCGGTCGCGCTCGATCGCTGGGATGCGGGCTACGCCGCCGCTCGTCAGTCCACGGCCGCCAAAAAGCCCGGCATGACCGTCCCCCTGTGCGGAGCCAACTACTTCAAGCCGCCGCAGAAGCGTCCGGCGCTGCCGCCACAGGCCGCTGCCGTCGCGACGCCGGGTCAGCCGCCACAGGCTGCGTCCGCCAATCCTCAGCTACCCAAGACCGGCGCCCCGGCTGCGCCCGTCGCCGTGTCGTTTGACAGCGGTACGCTGCAGCAGGCGCTGAGTCTGACGCAGCAGAGCATCCTGGCGCTGCAACAGTTGCAGGAGCAGACCTCACGCCTGCACGAGCAATTCCTTGTCGGCCAGGAGTCGGCGACCCGCTCGTTCCTCAACCTGGTGGAGCAGCAGAATCGTCTTCTGCGGGGTGAAGCGCCGCCGGTCACGCAGAACATCGCTGCGACACCGCAAGTCCGGTCTGCCGCTGCCGCGACAGTCCCGCAACCTCAGCATGAGACCATAAAGCCGGAGACACCGGCCGCCGTGACCGTCCCCTCTGACACTTCCGCCCCGGTTATTGTTGCCGCGCCCGTTGCCGACAGCGGCCGGGTGACGGAGGTTCTGCTGGCGGTGATCGCCGAGAAGACCGGCTACCCGGTGGAGATGCTGGAGCTGGAGATGGCGCTCGACACCGACCTCGGCATCGATTCGATCAAGCGGGTCGAGATCCTCTCGGCGCTGCAGGAGCAGCTGCCGGAAGCGCCGGCGGTCAAGCCGGAAGACCTCGGCAGCCTGCAGACCCTCGGCCAGATCGTCGC
>JBFIMV010000041.1:0-10998 GCA_041611575.1 Desulfuromonadales bacterium
TCCATCTCCCGGGCTTCGCTCTTCACTGCGTTTCCCAGCAGCGCGTCGGCCTCGGCTGTGCGAAAGACGATCTCCGTGCCGTCAGCCTGGGTGAGGGTGACTTCCGGGATCACCATACGGCTGTGGTCCGTCGAGCGGTAGGTGATCTTGTTCTCCGGGGCTATATGCCAGTGGATGCCGTGCGAGCTCTGCACCCGGTCGCCAGCGCTGCCGATTTTCATGAGCAGGACATTCTGAACGGCGCTGTTCCCCTCGTCTGACAGAAAGCGCTGGGTAACCTCCAGCTTGTCGCCGTGGAACAGCTCCGGTCGATGACATTCCTCGCAGGTCTCACGCGCCGGGCGCAGGCCGTGCACAGGGGTTTCGATCGGCGTCGGATACGTGCCGGCCGCAACCGCGAGCAGCTGGCGCGCGCCGGAAATCTTGGATTTCACGAACCAGTCGGCGCCGGCGCCGATGTGGCATTCGACGCAGGAGACCCGCGAGTGCGGCGAATTCTTGTAAGCGGTGTGTTCGGGGTTCATGACCGTGTGGCAGAACTGCCCGCAGAACTGGGTCGATTCCATGTAGTGATAGGCACGGTAGAGGAACATGCTGAAAATAACGAAGTTGACCGAGGTCAGCAGGACGATCAGGAAGACGTTTCTACGCAGTCGGCCGAACAGTTCCGGGTCGGTAAAGTAACGTCTCAGGTATTCCAGGGTGAACAGGTGCACGTCGCGGTCGCCGCGAAAAAAGAAGGCGCCGATGAAAATCATCACGAGCCCGGTGAGAAAGATCGGCCCGAGTGCCAGGTAGACTGCTGCGCCGAAGTAAGGGTTCTTGATGTGCCAGACAGTGTCGGCCAGCATGTAGCCGAACAAAAAGGGTGTCGTGATGGTGACCAGCATGCTGCCGACCAGGGAGACGCGGCTGCGGCTGATGCCAAGGAAGAAGTCCTTGACCATGTCAAATTGACCCATGTTAAAGCTCCCGAGATTCAGAGGGCGCCGCTGGTTCTGGTGAGTTTGGCGGCGGACATTTCTAGCCAAGCAAAAGCACAAAAAGTATTAATTTGTTTTTGTTTAACAAATATCTCTTAAAAAAACAAGAAATAAGGCCGGTTTAGCGGCGCGTTTAAAAACATAAATAAATTTTAACTTTTTCTGTTGACATGAATAATCTTTAATGTTAAAAGTTTAATCAACAAGAAGGAAGTTCACGTAGCAAACGACAGGAGGATGTCATGAAAACTCAAAGCCGGTTCATGGAAAACGTAAAAAGCAGCTACCTGGTCCTGATCATCGCCCTGCTCGGCGTGTTCGCCTTCATCTCGGCCGTGCTGATCGCCTGGCCGGCGCTGGCCTACATCGGGTCGAAGCTGTTCAACTAGAGGCCGGGTCCGAAACGACAACCAAGCCCTCCGCCTGACGGAGGACGACATACAAGGAGAAACGCCATGAAAACCGCCACCAACGTCATCAATTCGGTCAAAGCCAGCTACACCGTCGCCATCATGAGCGTGCTCGGCGTGTTCGCCTTCGTCTCGGCGGTGCTGATCGCCTGGCCGGCGCTCGCCTACCTCGGCGCCAAGATGTTCAACTGAGGCATAGGACAGGGCCGGCATCGAAGTCGCCGGCCTCCGTCAGATGAGAATAAAAAAGGCCGCCCCCTGTCGGGAGCGGCCTTTCGTTGTTGGTGTGTTGCTAAAGCTCAGTGAGCTTCTTCATCCTTCAGGAACGGCGGAAGAATCTTGCTCAGGAACCAGAAGATCACGAAAGGCGTAATCATGACCGACAAGGCGCCGAAGAAGCCTTCGCGGAAGGTTTCCCATGAGGTTGGCAGGAACGGCAGGTGGTAATGCATGAAGCCGGCAAAGCTCAAGGAGAAGGCCTGACCGCCAATGACGACGTTCCAACGCATCATGAATACGCCGAAGATGACCAGCACGGTGGCGATGGTTGTGCGCCGTACGGTTCTGCCGGGGAGCACCATGAGCAGGAATGGCAGAACGTTGCCGATGGCATACTGCATGACAAAGATCTTGGTGAAGTCACGCTCGAGGATGACTTCACGCAGGATGTCCCAGGACTTCACCTGGGTGTAGCCGCGGAAGATCAGGTCGAGAATCTCAAGTGTCAACGCGGCGATCATGAAGTAGAGCAGGTAACGGGAAGCCGTCCCGATTTCCTGATCCTCGGCAGACTGCAATTCCTCGACCGAGGGAGCGTTGCTGTCTTTGGCCCAGCGACTCATCCGGCGCTTGGCCATGAACTTGCGTATTTCCATGGTCAGAACGTAGCAGAGGATGCAGAGGGCGATGCCGGAGACGACCGCGGAGCAGATGAAGATAACCGGCATCAGCGGGGTCATCCAGAGCGCGTTGGCCTTGACCGAGCCGAAGATGAAACCGGCGTAGCCGTGCAGAAAGCAGGCGACCGGGATACCCAGAGTCGCCAGTTTCCTGACCGCGTTGTGGTCCTTCTCGATCGCTTCGTGACTGATGTCCTTGGCGCCGAGGGTCAGCGCGTTGAAGAAGTGCATGCGCAGGGTGTCAAAGCCGCTCCGTACGGATTGTGCCGCCAGGGCCTGGGTCGTCAAAACGAAGTGCTTACGATACTCGAACCAGAGTTCCGAGGCGACGATGCAGGCGTAGGTCATGAAGACGATGCCGAAGGCGGCGATCGCCGAGGTGAAATGCGGCGTCATCATGACGTGAAAACCCCGCAGGGGCTGTGCCAGGTGCAGCAAGAGCGGCATCATGGCCACAGGCAGCAGGGCGAAGGAGAAGACCAGCGAAAAACGGGCGATCTCCTTGAGCTGCTTGACCCCGAAGACGTGGTAGAGGGAGGAGAGAACGAAAGCCCCGGCGACCAGACCGGTCATGAAGGGATACATGACGATCTGGATCGACCAGTAGATGTACTCATTGGGGAGGACGAAGAGTTCCTTGACGGTCCAGAGTTCACCGTGAACGGTCATTGCTTGCTCAACCATGATTAGCGCACCTCCGAGGCGAGGCCGATGTAGAAGGCCTGGGGCTTGGTTCCGAATTCGTCTTTGAGGACGCCGACGCGGTCATTGAGAATGATCTTGGTGATCGGGTCGTTGATGTCCTTGATGTTGCACATCTTGCGGGCGCCGAAGGGGCAGGCGTTGACGCAGGCGGTCTCGAACCCCTTGGTGATGCGGTGATAGCAGAAGGTGCACTTGTCGACGACATGCTCGATCGGGTGGAAAAAACGGGCGCCGAACGGGCAGGCCATGACACAGTAGCCGCAGCCGATGCACCAGGAACGGTCCACCAGAACGATGCCATCATCGGTCTTATAAGTGGCGCCGACCGGACAGACCTGGGTGCAGGACGGTGCAGCACAGTGGTTGCACAGCTTCGGCACGAAGAATGCCTTGCCGACGTTGTCCGGGTCGATGTCCTTGTAGCCGAGCTGTGCGCCCATGTCGATTTTTGCATCGGTGTAGCCGTGCAGGGCGGCCTTGGGGCTGTCGATGTAGCGGCGGTCGTCCTTGGTGTAAACGTAACGCTCCACCCAGGTGCGGCTGACGTTGGCCTCCATGGGCACGTCGTTCTCGGTCTTGCAGGCCTTGACGCAGAAGCCGCAGCCGACACAGGAGTAGGTGTTGATCAAAAACGCCCAGTGAATGGACGGGTTGGCTGCCAGGACCTCTTTCGGATCAAGGAACTCGAGGGCCGAGAGAGGGACCGAGGCGCCGGCGATGGCGATAATCGTGTTCTTCATGAAATCACGCCTCTTCATAACTACATGTCCTCCAATCTCGGGTTGTGCGGGTCGTGACAATCGACGCAGGCCTCACCAACGTTGTGCTCATTCGGGTCGATGCCGGGAATGCGCTTGCGCTCGCTGGTGGTGTAGGGCAATAACGTATGGCAGCGCAGGCAGACTTCACGGCTCCTGTCGATCACAAGCAGCTCCGGGTTCTCCGGATGGTCGAGAGCCGGACCATGGCAATTCTCGCAGGCGATGGTCCCGTGCAGATCCTCTGTACGGATTTCAACCTCATGGTCGTGACACTCGGCGCAGTATTCGTGCATCTTCTGCTTGCCCGTGTCGCGGTACTTGAGCGGCTGATCCTTCCAGACCTGCTCGTTGTTCTTGTTGTGAAAGCTGTACATAAAGCCGTACTCGCCAGAACCAAAACCGTCCGGCACGTAAAACGCGCGGAACAGCAGGATCGCGGCGACAAGACCTATGACCACGAACAGCGGTCGCCAGACATGACTCTTCACAGTTGTCTCCCTCTCTTCCTCAAAGATGTTCCGTAGTTGCCAGAAAAAAACAATGATTGTCACCGAACCCGGAGTCAAAGAACGGATGGGCCCGGATTAATGAGTCTAAGTTATTGAATTGCAGGCGCTTTAGTTTTGAAGCGCCAAAAGATAGGCCAGCTCCTCCATTTTTTCAATAGAAAAATGCCTTCGGCCAAACACTGTTCTTGTTTTGGCTGCTCAAATTATTCCTGCACTAGGCCTGGTCTGCGGCATTCTCCCCGACCGAGGCTTCGCTGGAGGCCTTCGGTTGCTTGATGAAAAAAAGCTGATCGCCGATGTAAAAACCGACACCATCGTCGGCGACATGGAAGTCGCCGTTGAGGATTGGAATGGCGACACGCAGCAGCATGGTGAAGACAAACAGCCCGGTCGCCCAGATGCCGAGCGCCAGGAGCATCTCCGTTCCTGACGGGATGTATTCATATATTTCATGCAGGACATCGGGGATGAAGCCCGGGATGACGAGACCCATCCCTTTTTCGATGTACACACCGATGAAGATGAGCACGCAGCCGATCACCAGGGTCGTGTTGTTCTTGCGGGTGTCGGGGATCAGGAAGATCATGAACGCGGCGAAGTTGAAGATCATGGCCGTCCAGATCCATGGCACCAGGGCCGAGTGACCATGCAGGCCCTGGAGCAGGTATTTCATCGGGGCAAGATGGACGGTGCCACTGTAGTACTCTTTGAAGATTTCAGCGCCGAGCAGGAAGAGGTTGATGAACATGGCGTAGGCGATCAGCTCGGCAATTTTCTGGATGGCTTCGTCCTTGATCTGGAAGCGCGTGTACCTACGCACCAGGAAGAAGACCAGGATCATGAAGGCCGGACCGGAACAGAAAGCGGAGGCCAGGAAGCGCGGGGCCAGAATCGAGGCGTTCCAGAACGGCCTGGCCGCAAGGCCGTTGTAAAGAAAGGCCGTGACCGTGTGGATCGAAATCGCGGCCGGAATGGAGAAGAGCAGCAGCGGCGTGGTGAACTTCTTGTTCGGTTCCCGCTTGTAGTAAAGGTTGTAGAGGTAGTAGACGGCAATGGTCAGGTTGAGCACCAGGTAAAGGTTGAGGACCACCACGTCCCAGGCGAGCAGTGACTGCGGGAAGTTGAGGATGCCGACAAAGGGGATCAGGTGCCAGAAGCGATCTGGTCGCCCGATGTCGACCGTTACGAACATCAGGCACATGACGATGGCCGAAACGGCCAGCAGCTCACCGAGAATGGCGATCTCCTTGATCGGCTTCCAGTGGTAGACATAGGCCGGGATGACCAGGAGAACGGCCGCGGCGGCGACGCCAACCAGGAAGGTGAAGTTGGAGATGTAGAAACCCCAGGAAACCTGGTCGCGCATGTTGGTCACGATCAGGCCTTCGTTCAATTGCACCAGGTAGGCGCCAGCTCCCAGGGCCATCAATACTGCCAGGCCACCGATCCAGCAGTAGTAGGCGGTGCTGCCGCGGGCGGTCAGCACCAGTGTCCCTTTGAAGAAATTCCAGATATTTTTCATCGGACGACTCCCAGAATGTTAGGTCGCGTAGAAGTAGAAGAACTTCGGCTGCGTGTTGAGGTCCTCTTTGAAAATGAAGACCCGCTTGTTCTCTATCAGGTAGCGGATTTCGCTCTTCGGGTCGAGCATGTTGCCGAACTTGCGGGCGCCGACGGGACAGACCTCTTCGCAAGCCGGGTAACGGCCGGGTTTCTCACGCGTTCGCTGAATGCAGAAAGTGCACTTTTCGACAACACCGGTCGGTCGCGGACGGTTGCCGAGGTAGTGCGTGTTGGGGTTCATCTGTTCTTTGGGGAGTTTGCCCTTGCTCCAGTTGAAATGGCGGGCGCCGTAAGGACAGGCGGCCATGCAGTAGCGACAACCGATGCACCAGTTGTAGTCGACGACCACGATACCGTCGTTTTCCTTCCAGGTCGCCTGGACCGGGCAGACTTTGGTACAGGGCGGGTTTTCACACTGCTGGCACTGGACCGGCATGTAGAATTTGCCTTCTTCCGGGACCTCGGCCGGATTGTAGTAATGCTCGGCGGCGTCTAGGTAGACGCCTTTTTCCTTCTCCAGCTGCATGACGCGTATCCATTGAATCTGCGGATCGCGTGACTGGTTGTTCTCCTCCACGCAGCCGTAGACGCAGCGGCGGCAACCAATGCAGCGAGACAGGTCGAGGCCGTAACCGAACTTGACGCCTTCGA
Organism: Desulfuromonadales bacterium; assembly: GCA_041611575.1. Classification (GTDB taxonomy): domain Bacteria; phylum Desulfobacterota; class Desulfuromonadia; order Desulfuromonadales; family BM103; genus JBFIMV01. The sequence continues at coordinate 6,482 of JBFIMV010000041.1, forward strand.
TCGGCAGGGTCGCCTTGACGGTGACGTCCTTGCCGTATTCTTTGCTGTATTCACTCTCCAGGCGGGTGAGCACGCGCTGCAGTTCACCCTTGTCCAGCTCCCTGAAGTGCTTCTGGAAAAAAGCCTCCCAGACCGACGCCGAGGCGTTGCTGGCCGGCAGGGCAAGCGCTCCGACGCCGGCAGCCAGTCCCTTGAGGACTTTGCGACGCGATTGTTGGAAAGCCTGCTTGTCGCAAGAGGTTTTGTCGCTCATGTCATATCTCCTGAAAACATTTCTGTCTGATTTGTGTTAAGCGTCAGTGGCCTGCCGGGGCGGCTGATGCTGCCCCTTGCCGCCTGAGGTTCTCGGGTCTAACCGGAGCAGCCATCGGCTGCAGCGGCTTGAAGCTCGGGCTGTGCGGGTTGTGGCAGTGAGCGCAAAGCAGGTATTCCTTCTCACCGTTCCAATAGCCGGTTCGCTTGCCGTGGATGCCGACCTTCCAGTCGCGCAGCTTGTCGCCGTGACATTGGCCGCAAAGCCGGTAGGATTCCGTAAACGGAATGATCTCACCTGAGACCAGTCTCAGGGTGTCCCGGTCATTCAGGTTGTGACAGTCGAGGCACCAGCGCTGGCCCTCGGCATGGTTTAAAATGATGTCGTCATGCATATCGACCAGCTCCCGTTGTTTCGGGTTAGGGGTCATGTCGGCATGGCAGTCCGAACAGGGGAAGATGTCTTCGGAAAAGGGTGGGGGCGGCACCGGGAAAGTGAGGCTTTCGTCGGAGCGACGCTCGTATTTTTCGACTTTCTCCTGAACCACCAGGTTGCCATGGCGGTCGAAAAACTTTTCAGTCGCCGCCTCGACGTTGAAGGCACACAGCGTCAGCAGGCCGACGACAGTGCACAGAGGTCGCCAAAGGTGATTTTTCACGGGAGTCTCCTCCTGGGTCTGGGATGGTCAAATATAGGTAAAACGAGGTTTTATCTCTAGCACGATGTTTTGTTTGTGTCAACATTCCATAAGCGGTTTGGTCGTGAATCATTGGACAACGAAGTTATGCAAAACAGGACATTATTACATTGAAGCCGCGATTAAATTTTCTTCGTGATGACAACCTCATCTTGTCAAATGGGCACACCTTGACAAGCCTTGATAAATAAAATAGTGTTTTATCGTGCGCGTTTTCGACAGGGCTTGGTTTGATTTGGGTTGTGAACAAATGCTCCACCGCTGAGCAGGTTGATCCTCAGTTTACCCTAGTGTGGCCAAATGCGAAGCGCGAAGTTGCTGAATTTGGTTGGTTTGTAATAAATACACCTGAAAGCAAACCAATAACTACATTTGTAATCGCGAGGTGTACGGGTGGAAGAATTTTCACGACTCAACGAGCGTGTTGCGGAACTGGAATCCCGGGTTGAAGCTTTGACCGCTTCTATCAAAGAGCTTCAGTCGAGCCGGGGTATTTCCACAGCGGAACCGGTTGAGAAGAAAGCCAAGTCCCGCAAGACCGATGCAAGGGGCGGCACGTCGGAAGAGATCCTTTCCTGGGTCGACAAATCCTACATCCTCTCCCGGGTCGCCACCACCAGCTTTATTGTCGCGGTGGCCCTTGCTTTGCGTACTGCCGCCGACAGTGGCACGATAGACCTGCAGCTCGGGTCCTTTATCGGCATGCTTTACGCGTTGGCCCTGATCATGTACGCATGGTTCGCTTATCGTGAAAAGAGCATCCAGGCTCCCGTGTTCATTACCTGGGGTGTTATCATCCTGTGTGCCGTGGTGGTCGAAGCGCACCGGGTTTTTGCCACAGTGCCGACGGAGATCGCTTATGTGGCCATGGCGGTCATGGGCCTGGTCGCGACGATCATCAGCCGCGTCAACCATGTCGCCCTGCCGGTATTTGTCGGCACCCTCGGCATGAGCTTCGGCAGCTTTGCCATCGACTACCCGAGCCCGGTCTTCCCCTACCTGGTTGTCATCCTCGGGCTGGCCAACCTCTTCGCCACCTATGCAACGCGACTATTGCGGGCATCATGGCTTCGCTGGTTGCTGTTCGTGCTGACACTTTTCATGATTCAGATATGGGATTTGAAGCTGGCGATCTATCTCGGCAAGCTGGCTCCGGAGAATCTGGAGTTCTCGGTTCGGGGGCTTATGCCATCGATCGGCTTCCTTGGTCTGGTCTTCGCCGGCATCGCCCTGTTAGGAGTTCTTGGGAGGGTCCAGGAAAAAGTTTCGAAGTTTGATATCTGCCTGCCGGTGATGAATGTCTGCTGGATTTTCCTCGCAGCGAAATACGCCATCGGGCAGGGATTGACGACCCCAGCTCTCTTTGGCTGGGCGGCAATGGTCGCAGCGATCGCGCACCTTGCCATTGCCTGGTGGTTGGCCCACCGCTCCGAAGGTGGCAGCCTCGGGACGACGCCGTTTGCCCTGGCCGGAGGGTTGCTCGTGGCGTTCACTGCGCCGATGGCGCTCGGACATGCGGTTATCGCTTCGGCCCTGGTTGCTGTCCTGGCGGTAGGAGTTATCTGGCTTTCCGTGCGGCGCGGCAATATCGGACTGCGCCTGGTTTCCTATCTTCTGCAGCTTTATGCTTGCTCGGCCCTCGTTTACCTGCTTTGGACCACGGATGGGACCAAGCCATCGGTCATCGGGGCGCTCTCGTCCGGATTGCTGGCGTCGATCGCCTTCTTTCACTATTTCTGGGCCCGCCGACACCCGATGGTTGTTGCAGAGGGGCTTGCCGGCAGCCTGAACAAGAATGACCGCGGTGCCGGGCTCCTTCTGGTCGCAGCGCTGTTCAGCGGCTTCTTTACCATGCGCGTCGGTCTTTATCAACTCCTCGACATGTTGCACATGGCAACCTACAGCGCTTTCGGAGGCGCCCAATCGGTTTTGATCAATCTGACCGCCGCTGTGTTGTTGTGGCTGAGCCTGATGCGTCGGAACAATGAACTGCGCAATATCGCCGTGATTGTTACCGTGATCGGGGCCGGCAAGGTCTTCTTGATGGACATGGTCCAGCTCAAGGGGATGCCGCTCATGATCAGCGTCTTCACCTTCGGCCTGGTCGCTGCACTCGCATCGTTCGTGCTCGGTCGCTGGAATAAGGCCAAGGGCGGCAAAGACGCAAGTACGCAACCCGGCTGAAGTTGTCCCGTCCCCGGTGGGTTGCTTCAGGGAGTCGGGACTTGAACTTGGAAAATCAAAAGGGTTCTATGACCAAGACAAAGGGCCGAACCATTTAAAGGCAAAGACGCGGAGAGTAAGGGCAAGACGCAAAGCAACAGCAGAAATAATCCGATGAACAGGAGCGTTTTTTGCACGTCTTTCTCTGGCCTTGGCGTCTGTGCGTTGAAATGTTTTGACCTGCATTTGGATGATAGCCCTAAATAAAAAAGGCGCCCATGACGGGCGCCTTTTTGTGTCGTCGTACAGTATGCTTACCAGACAGTGTCCAGCTGCTTCATCGCCAGCTTGAAGTCGGCGGTAACGCTGTCCAGAATGGCAGTCGTGTATTCATGGTTGTGCACGCCGTTGGTGCCGTCGTTGCGGACGAAGCGGAGATTGCGCACAGCTCTCTCGTAAGTTTGCCAGACTTCCGTCGTGTTGCGTTTGGCGGCGTCTGCGTCGCGCAGTGCAGCTTCTACCTCGACGCGGATGCTTTTGAGCTCCTCGATGCGGGCCTTGGTCGTTGACGACCACTCATCGAAGATCGCCTGGTACTCGGCATCCTCGTGGCAGCTGGTGCAGGTGTCGGCAGAGGGGCGGTAGACCCCCTTGGTCACGCCGGTATGACAGTCGGTACAGGTCATGTCGGCGGCCTCGCCATACATCATGCTGGGAGTGTCTTCTATCCCTTCGACACCAATGCCATTGTTCATAAAGGCCTGGGCCTCGTGGCAAACGTAGCAATCTTTCATCTGCGGCGAATCGTTCGGCGCGTCTACATGGCAGGCGATGCAGAAGTTCATGCGATCGGTCGCCGTTGCCGGGTTATGCACAATGCCAAAATGACAGTCGCGGCAAGTCAGGTCGAAGTCGTTGATGTGCAGGCTGTGGTTGAAATGGGTGCCGCCGACGAAATCATCCGTCATGATGTCGGCAAGGCCCTTGCGCTCCCGGAAGCCCGGGTTGACGACATCGTCGAGCATGCGCATGTTGACCAGTTTCATCGGACCCTTGGTCGTCTCGCGTACCTGTTTGTTGCCCTCGTCCGAATGACAGTAGAGGCAGTGCCAGGAAGGAACGAGGTTCTCGCCCGGATTCGACAGGATCTCGAGTTTCTCTTCCTTGGAAATGGTGAGCTGCATGTAGGTGTCCTTCAAACCACCCAGCTTGGCTTTCATGTAGCCGACAACACCGGGACGACCATGGCAGTCGAGACAGGAGACGCCTGCATCGCCGTGGGCCGAATGTTCCCAGGAATCGACTTCGGCCAGCGGGCCGAAGCCCTGCGCCGGATGGCAGAGGTGGCAGAACTCGGGTTCGGAGGTCATGTGCAGGATCTGGATGTTGATGAAGCCGAAGAAA
>JBFIMV010000042.1:0-10624 GCA_041611575.1 Desulfuromonadales bacterium
CAGGAGGTCAACATGGTCAACGCCGGCATGGTGGCGAAAAGGCGCGGGCTGGTGGTCGAAGAGAGCCGCACGACCGAACCGGATTTCTTTTCCAATCTGATCACCATGACCCTTGAGACCCCGGGAGGCAGCCGGACGATTGCCGGGACCTTGTTCGAGGGTGTACCGAAAATCGTCAAGATGCGCGACTTCAGCACGGATTTCGAGCCGGAAGAGCACATGCTGGTGTTGAACTACGAAGACCGGCCGGGGCTGATCGGTAAAATCGGCACCATACTGGGGGAGGCAAACATCAACATCGGCTCGATGAACCTCGGGCGGCGCGCCAAGGGGGGGGAGGCCATGGTCGTGCTGTCCATCGACACGCCGGCGGATGCGGCAACGATCGACCGCCTGAAGGATGCCGTTGGCGCGCGCTTTGTCAAGGCGGTGCACATGGCTTGACTGTGTCAGGGGTGAATCACGGGAAACAAGAAGATGAAGGGGGCGCGGATTATCGATCCGCGCCCCCTTTGCGGTTTTATTGTCTTGCGTTGCCTGTCGCCAGGCAACGCTCAACTGAGGAAGAGCGGTTTGCTGCTGCCGGGCATCAGGCCGCGTGCCTCGGCGCGGCTGAAGAGGGTTTCGATGGCCATGAGGCCTTCCGGGCCGAGGTCGAGGGAGAAGTCGTTGACGTAAAGGCCGATGTGGGCGTCGATCACCTGGTCGTCAAGCTCCTGTGCGTGCTGTTTGATGTAGGCGCGTGTTTCCCCGGGATGTTGCCAGGCGTAGGCAAGGCTGGCGCGCAGGGCCCGGTCGACGGCGGCGATCGTATCGCTGCCGAGGTCGCGACGCGCCAGGATGCCGCCGAGGGGGATCGGCAGGCCGGTGTCGGTTTCCCACCAGGCGCCGAGGTCGAGGACTTCGTGGAAGCCGGCGTTCCGGAAGGTGAAGCGCGACTCGTGGATGATGACCCCGGCGTCCGCCTCGCCGTTCTGCAGGGCCGGCATGATGCGATCGAAGGGGAGGACGAGGAGATCGTCGTACCCTGCGCCATAGAGTTGCAGCAGCAGGTTGGCCGTCGTCAGGCGGCCCGGGACGGCGATGCGCCGGCCGCGCAGCTGCGTCATGTCCGTCGCCTGTGGTGCGATGACCAGCGGGCCGCAGCCGCGACCGAGCGCCCCGCCGCTGCGCAGCAGGGCATAATGGTCGCGCAGGTGGCCGAAGGCGTGATAGGAGACCTTGGTCAGGTCGAGCCGTCCCTCGAGTGCCAGCCGGTTGAGCGTCTCGACGTCCTCAAGGCGCTCTTTGACGGTGAACCCGGGCGCTGGTATCCGCCCGTGGATCAAGGCGTAGAAAATAAAGGTGTCGTTCGGGCAGGGGGAGTAGCCCAGGGTGAGGGGCCGCGTCATGCCGGCCTGCCGGACCAGGATTCGAGCAGCGCGAGGACGGCCTGCTGGGCCGCCGTCATGCCGGCGGCGAGGTCCCAGCGGTTTGTGTCGCGGTCTTCAACCAGATTCGAGATGCCGCGTATTTCGAGCAGCGGCACAGCCATCTGCCGGCAGGCCAGGGCAACGGCCGCCCCTTCCATGTTCTCGCAGATGCCGCCGGTGCGCCGTTCCAGCTCCAATGCCTTGGTTGTAACCCCGGTACAGCTCGAAACCGTTACGAATCGGCCGCTGCGGGCCTTCCTGTTGTGGTTCCCGGCATGCTGCTTGAGCAGCGGCCACGCCCAGTCGTGCAGCCCGGCATCGACCGGCCAGGTGTTGAACAGGCGCTCGTCGCCGTCGCGCCGCATGGCGTAACCCAGCTCTCTCAGGTCGTGGTACCCCCGCGCGTCGACCACCCCTTCGTCACCGAAAATTTCTTCCCTGGCCAGGGCAAGGTCACCGATCTGCAAGCCGGCGCCGGGATAGGCCCCGCCGCAGCCGAACACCCAGAGGGCCTCCGGGCGGCATTTGTTTAACAGGGTGATGGTCGCGGCGGCCGCCGCAGCTTTGCCGATGCCGCCGTGGGCAAGACAGATGCGCGCGCCATGAAGCTCGCCGTGCAAAAGCTCCAGGCCACTGGACCACTTGCGTTCAGCACCCGTGACGGCCTGGCGGATCAGGGTTGTTTCAGCGGTAACGGCAGCAAGCAGGGCGATCATATGAGGGCGGCGTGAAGTGCGAAGTGCGAAACGCGAAAGAGCCTTGCTTTTTCACGTTTCGAGCTTCGCGTCTCGTGTTGTTAAGGTTTATACCAACCGTGACGGATCAGGTCACGGCGCAGCTCGAAGCCGGCGTTGCGGATGACGCCGTTGTACCAGAAATGCTCTTCCGACGAACTGCTCCCCGGCCGGTCCAGGCGTTTGCGGTGATCGATGAGGTTTTGCCGGAATTTCTCGTCCGGCTCTTTGAGAACCTCGAGAATCCGGCTGCTCAGCGGCTCGCTGCAGGAAGAAATCACGAACTGCAGCATGTCGCGCAGCTGCAGCCCCATGCGGTATTCCCACAGGTCGCCTTCGAAACTGGTGCAGCATTCCTGGACGAAGTCGTTCCAGTCCAGCAGCAGGGCCCCGAAGTCGTCTTCCGCGTATTCTTCGAAGCTGGGGTGCCCGCTCAGGATGTCGGCAATCAGTTTCTGCTCCTTGCGCGAGAAGAAGAAAGAGAGGCTCTCCTCTACCGGGTACATCCCCAGCGTGTCGACCAGTTCGCGGCAGAAGTTGGCGTAGTCGAGATCGCGATCGCTGAATTTTTTCAGGCAGGCGGGGAGGCTGCTGCGCTCCAGGCAGAGCAGGGAGAGGTGGTCGTGCCCGAGGTCGGTGTGCAGCAGCAGGTCGGGGCGATGCGGCAGGCGGGCCTTCGCCAGCAGGTTCGTCAGGCGGATGTGGTTGTCGGTGAAGAACGTCAGGACCTTCTCTTCCGAGTAGAACATCTCCTGGCTCGAGCGGTTGTTGGCCAGACCGAAGCCGACGAAGCCATCGTGCATCAGGCGGTCCCAGTAGGGCTCAAGCGCCGTGAGAATCTCCGCAACCGACATGTAGGGAGAGTAGTGGATGGTCGGCGCCTGTGGTTCCTGGTCGGCGCCATTCGGTTCGGTAGTATAAAATTCGAGGATGAAGAAGGCCTCGTCCGACATGTTGTTGGCGAATTCGGTGAAGAGGCCGCGGACGCGCGAAATCCCCGCGAGAATAGAAAAATGATAGGTGTCCCTGGTGTTTTCCAGCAGGTTGAAATTGTAGCCTTCGTTCAGGACGCGCGGGCGGCGCCTGGCCTGTGGCCAGAGTTGCAATCCGACGGGGAAATCCGGGAATACCTGGGGCAAGGAAAACCTCTTTCAATCGAGTTGGTTGCGGCCGTTTTCGGCGCGCCATGTCTTATGATGCGGCAATCGTCTTGGCGAAGTCAACCGTTAGTCAGTCCTGCGATGGCGCTGGCCGTCTGGCGGGGACTTGTGCGACCTCCGGCGTGCCTTGCGCAGGCAAACCTGTTTGATCTTCTCTGAAGTCCGGCTAAACGGGTGTTTAATATAAGTAAACGGGTTTTATCTAAAATGAATTTTACGTTGACATGCCAGCCGACTTGGGCTATACCCATGCGGTGGATAAAACCCTATTCTACTGGCAGCGGCCCTGACGGGTCGCCTCGCAGAAAAAAGTCAAGCTGAAGAGATATCTGTCGATCGGTTCTGACCGGGGAATGTTTGGCATCGCCGGTCGAAAAACTCCAGCCTACAGAGGGATGCAAGATGGCCAAGAAAACGATTAAACCATCACTGAAAAACCCGTTCGCTCCGCCTGAAAAAATTGAGTTCACCATCCCCGGTGAGGTCGCCGGCGTCAAGGGCGGCTACGAAGAGGTCATGCAGGAAGGCTACGACCTGATCCAGAGACCGATCAAGTCGGTGGCCGTCAGCCAGATTGAAAAGCAGCACTTCAAGAAGCGCATGACCGTCTGGGAACGCATCAAGGTCCTGACCCAGTCCGAGCCCAACATCCTGTTCCAGAACTGGGGCAAGAATCTTGACGGCGCCTCGCTAGTGACCGGCATTCTCAACATCAACGGCCGCGATGTCGGTGTCTATGGTCACGATTTCACGGTGCGCGCCGGTTCGATCGACGCGACCAACGGCAACAAGCTGGCCCGGATGTTCTACATGTGCGGCGAAAAGGGGCTCCCCCTGATCGGCATGAACGACTCGGCCGGAGCCTTCGTCCCGGCCGGTGTCGGTGGCCTCGACGGTTACGCCGAAGCCTTCACCGCGCTGCGCAAGATCAGCGGCGTCGTGCCGACCGTCATGTGCATGTTCGGCTTCAATGCCGGCGGCGGCTCCTACCTGCCGCGCCAGGGGAGCTTCGTCATCCAGCCCAACGACACCTTCTTCGGCCTGACCGGTCCGGGCGTCGTCAAGTCGGTCCTTGGCGAAGACATCACTCCGGAAGAGCTCGGCGGTCCGAAAGTGCATGGCGCTTCGGGCGTTGCCGACCTGACCGTTGCCGACGAGACCGCCGCGCTGCGGACAGCAGTGAGACTGATCAGTTACGTTCCCGACAATAACTTCAGCATGGCCCCCTTCCAGGAGACCAGTGATCCGCTCGACCGCAAGACCTGGGAGATCAACACCCTGTTGAAAAAAGCCTTCAACTCGCCGACCGGCTTCAACACCCCGTTCGATGTTTCCATCATCATCCAGCAGATCTGCGATCATGGCGACTACTTCGAAATCCAGCCGGACCGCGCCCGCGAGGCGGTCACCGCCTTCGGCCGGCTCGGCGGCAACGTGGTCGGTTTCGTCGCCAACAACTCGGCGGTCGCCTCCGGCCAGATCGACTGCGACTCGGCGCTCAAGATCGCCCGCTTCGTGCGCTTCTGCAACATCTACAACATCCCCCTGATCTTCATGGAGGACACCACCGGCTTCCTCCCCGGTCGTGAGCAGGAAGCCCGCGGCATCGTCCAGGCCGGCCGCTCGATGCTCGATTCGATCGTCGATGTGCGCACCCCGCGCATCCTGCTGATTCTGCGCAACGCTTTCGGTGGCGCCTATGCCTCCTACAACAACTACCCGACCGGTGCCGACCTGGTTCTGGCCCTGCCGACCACCCGCCTCGCGGTGATGGGCCCGGCGGGCAAGGAGTTCGTCTACAAGGACGAGCTGCGCAAAATCCGCGGCGCGGTCAAGCAGATGGTGGCCGCTGGAACCCAGGAGCGGATCAAGGCCGGCATGGACGGCGCCGAAGCCAAGAAGGACGCCGAAGCCGAAACCGCCGAATGGCTCAAGCAGCAGGAAGCGGCGCTCAACCAGCGTTACGAAAGAGAATTGATGAACCCGAAAGAGGGTCTGGCCCTGGGCTCCATCTCCTCGCTGGTCATGCCGACCGACCTGCGCCAGGTTCTGGGAGAAAACATGAACTTCCTGCTGCGTCATTACAAACCTTCCAGTTGGCAGGATGTGCAGCGCGAATTCCATTGATCGCCGGAATGAATGTCGACATAAACGAATCAACGTTTCGATTTGGAGATAAGCACATGGCACAGACTGACTACTACACCAACAATCCTCTCATTCACCGCGACCGGCGCCTGGGCCTGTCCGATTCGGAGTGGGTCCGTTCCTTCTCCTGCGTCGACCTCAAGCCGCTGATCGTCTGCCGCGGCCCGATCCGCCTCGAGGCCATGACGGTCTACCAGGAGATGGGCATCGAACACTACGGCATTCTCCTCTCGGAGAAAGACTCCATCGTCTACCCCAACGCCCTGTCGCCGGAACTGCGCATGCTGACCGACAACAGCCGCGTCCACCGGGTGCCCGATTACACCGGGGCCTCCAAGGAAGAGCGTGTCGAGCGGATCAGCCAGATCATCCAGATCGCCAAGGACAACGGCTACGACTCGATCTTTGCCGGCTACGGCTTCATGGCCGAGGACGATGAATTCGTCGCGGCCATCGAGGACGCCGGCCTGAAGTTCATCGGCCCCTGCTCGGCGACCCAGCGGGGCGCCGGCAAGAAGGACGAGGCCAAGCGCACGGCTCTGAGCGTCGACGTCTCGGTCACCCCGGGGATCGACAATGTCACGGCGCGCACCCTGGTGACCAAGCATCCGAGCCGGGACGCCCTGTTGGCGGTGGCCAAGGCGGAAGGCCTCAAGTGCGACAAGAAGGTGCTGGACGACAAGAAGCTCTCGCTTGAGGTCCTGGCGGGACATATCCTGATGAAGTCTTACGAGAAGGGGATCGACCTCTTCTCCATGGACGAGCTCGGCACCCAGGTCGAGAAGGAATGCGCCGAGATGTTCAGGCAGTACCCGGGAGCCAGGATTCGTCTCAAGGCGATCGGTGGCGGCGGCGGCAAAGGCCAGCGCATCCTCGGTGCGTCGCTGCTGACGAAGAAGAGCCCGACGGACGCCGACATCAAGAAGGCCGCATCGGTGGCCCCCGAACTGGTGCGCGAGGTTTTGCTCGAGGTCAAGGCGACCGGCGTCGGCGATAACAAGAACGTGCTGATCGAGCTGAACATCGAGCAGACCCGGCATAACGAGATTCAGCTGCTTGGCAACGGCGAATGGTGCATCGCCCTCGGCGGCCGCGACTGCTCGCTGCAGATGCACGAGCAGAAGCTGCTCGAAATCTCGGTGACCCAGGAAGGCCTGGCGCACGAGATCGCCAAGGCCAAGAAGGCCGGGCTCAAAGCCCAGGTCAAGGCGTTGGAGAGCGACCTCCAGGTCCTCAAGCGGATGGAGGAAGAGTCGGAGCGTTTCGGCAAGGCCGTCGGCCTTGACTCGGCTTCAACCTTCGAGTGCATCGTCGACCGTGACCGTCATTTCTTCATGGAGGTCAATACCCGCATCCAGGTCGAGCACCGCGTGACGGAGCTGGTCTACAACCTCAAGTTCACCAACCCGAAGAACAAGAAGGATTTCTTCATCGTCGAGTCGCTGGTCGAAGCGATGGCCCTGCTCGCCATGCACAAGGAGCGCCTGCCTCGTCCGGAGCGGCAGCCACGCTTCGGCGCCGGCGCCGAAGCGCGCCTCAACGCCACCGACGCGTCCCTGTCACCGAGCGCCGGCGGCGTGATCCGTTACTGGTCGAAGCCGATCGAAGGCGAAATCCGCGACGACCAGGGCATTTCCATGGTCAACCCGGACACCGGCCTGTTCATGCGTTACACGGTTGCCGGGGCCTACGACTCCAACATCGCCCTGCTGCTGACCAAGGGCGAGGATCGCCTCGACAGCTACAACCATCTCTCCAAGGTCCTGCGCAGCACCGTGCTGCGCGGCACAGACCTGGCGACCAATCTCGAATTCCACTACGGCCTGGTGAACTGGTTCCTCGGTCAGAACGTCATGGCCAAGCCGACCACCCGTTTCGTCGTTCCCTACCTGACCCTGGTCGGCAAGCTCAAGGAAGAGGCCAGCAAGCTCGACGTCGTCATCGCCTTCCTGGAGATGAAGAAGCATTACGCCAAGGTTTACGGCGATGATCCGGAGATCAGGAAAGCGATCTCCGAGACTCTCGATCGCAAGGGCACCCTGCTGACCCGCCCGATGGAGAAGTTGCTCGAGGACCCGCACCTCCTGTCCGGCTGGCTGAGCCTCAACCGCAAGAACTTCGCTCACAAGGACGGCAAGCTGGTCTGGCTGCGCAACCCGCTGGTCATCCTCGAAGAGACCTACGAGTACCTCAACATGTCGTGGCGTCCGGAGGCCCCCGCTGCCGAAGTCATCTGGACCCACGACCGCGACCTGCTGCAGAACGCCCTCGATTTCTATGCCGAGCTGCGGGACAGGTTCGGCCTGGGCAAGGACGGTTTCGCCAAGCTGAACGAGCTGCTCAGCCAAGAGAAGCCGCAGGCCGGGTTCGACAAGGAGACCTGGGCCAAGGTGCAGGAAGCCCACCTCGGCTTCGAGGTCGGCAACGAGTTGCTCGGCATGCTGTTCATGATAGCGAAGAAGACCGACTTCTACGCGTTCAAGGTCGAGGACGACCTGGAGGTGACCATCCCGGATTACCTCAACGACCCCGATCTGCAGGCGGCGATGAAGAAGGTGCTGGTGCCGCCGCCGGCGACCAAGGCCGACGAGATCGTCACGCCGGGCGGTGGCATGTACTATTCGCAGGAAGCCCCCGGCATGCCGCCTTTCGTCAAGGAAGGCGATCACTTCGAAAAGGGACAGCCGCTGTTCATCCTCGAAGTCATGAAGATGTTCAACAAGGTTCCGGCGCCGTTTGCCGGGACGGTCGACAAGATTGTCATCGAGGGCGGCGATGGCGTCATCGTGCAGAAAGGGCAGACGATCTTCAAGGTCACCCCGGATGAGAAGTTCATCGAAATCGACCCGAAGGAAGTCGAGCGCGAGAAGCGGGCAACCACCACCGAGTATCTTGCTACGGTCCTCTGATCCGGTCCCGTCGCTGCAAATCCGCTGCAAATGCATCGAGCCCCACCTCGTACCAGGTGGGGCTCGCTTGTTTTACCCCTCCAAACCTCCCTATAGGCCTAGAAGGATTTAAGTCAGGGGAGACTTAAAGGCTTCCCCCCCTGACAAGGTGGGACTGAGGGGGGGGATTTAAGTTGCTTCAGGGAACTAGCTGTCGTCATCACCGTCCACGGAGACGGCGTTCGCCCCGAGAAACGACTGGGCCTGCGTGTCCTTGACGATCTTTACCAGGCCGTGGCTGACAGACCAGATGGAACCGCAGATGTCGCACTGGATCAGGTTCTCGTCGATGCCGTTGGCGTGCACTTTGATTTCGACGTGCTGTTCGCTGTGCTTGCAAACCGGGCATTTCATGGGAGCCTCCTTGCTGATTTGGTCTGTTCACGCAACACCACTTTAATGGTAACCTAAATGAAGTCGATTTCAAGGCGAATGGGAATGCTGCACGTCGCGGGTTTTCGGCTGTGCTGACCAGGATGAGCGGCCCTGTCGCGTTTAGCGGCATTTAATCTCGATAAAGGGCTTTTTATCTTCATTAAATATCCATTGACAATTATGTCGTGATTCGGTATATCCATCAGGCTGTAAAACCTTATTCTATTTACGCGGGGAAGGTTCGTTGTGGAATACAATATCGGCGCCAAGATCAAGGAATTGCGCAAGGCTCGCAAGCTGACCCTGCAGGACGTCGCCCGGGAAACCGGTTTTTCTCCGGCGCTGATTTCCCAGATAGAGAACAACAACGTCTCGCCGCCAATCGCCACCCTGTCGAAAATCGCCCGTTTCTTCGATGTCAAGATCGGTCTTTTCTTCGAAGAGGAGGAAGTCGACTGCAAGTACGAAGTGGTCAGGCGGGGGGAGCGCAGGGAGGTCAGCCGCGTCATCTCCGCCGCCGGAACGGGCCACGGCTACACGTATGAGGCGCTCTCCTTCCGCAAGCGCAACAAGAAGATGGAACCTTTCGTCGTCACCGTTGCCAAGCGTCCCGACGAGGAAACCCTTTACAATCATGATGGCGAGGAATTCCTGCTGATCCTCAAGGGGAGAGCGGAAATCCTCCTCGAAGATGAACGCATTCAGCTCGAGGAAGGGGATGCGGTCTATTTCGATGCCTCCCTCCGCCACCGGTTGCTCTGCGTCGGTGACCAGGCGACCGAGGTCCTGGCTATTGTAACTCGCTGAGAAAAATCGGGGCTGGGGGCTTGGGTCTGGAGGCTGGTTTTGTACTCGCCAGCCCCCAGTCCCCAGCCCCCAGCCCCCGTATTTAGTTCGAGAAAGGATCGATAACCAATGAGCCGTTTCGAAAAGAAAACTCTGGCTGACTGGCAGGCCCTGGCAAAAAAAGAGAAGAAAACCGAAGATTTGTCCGGGTTCAAGTGGGAGACCCCGGAGGGGATAACCGTCAAGCCGCTGTATACCGCCGCCGACCTCGAAAAGCTGGAAACCCTCGACACCCTCCCCGGCCTCGCCCCATTCACCCGCGGCCCCATGGCGACCATGTACACCGGTCGCCCCTGGACGGTGCGCCAGTACGCCGGTTTCTCCACCGCCGAAGAGTCCAACGCTTTCTATAAACGCAACCTGGCCGCCGGCCAGCAGGGTCTGTCGGTCGCCTTCGACCTGGCGACCCACCGCGGCTACGACTCGGACCACCCGCGCGTGGTCGGCGACGTCGGCAAGGCCGGCGTGGCCATCGACTCGGTCGAGGACATGAAGATCCTGTTCAGCGACATCCCGCTCGACAAGGTCTCGGTGTCGATGACCATGAACGGCGCAGTTCTGCCGATCATGGCCAACTACATCGTCGCCGCCGAGGAGCAGGGCGTCAGGCCGGAGCAACTGGCCGGGACCATCCAGAACGACATCCTCAAGGAGTTCATGGTCCGGAATACCTACATCTACCCGCCGGCCCCCTCGATGCGCATCATCGCCGACATCATCGAGTACACCAGCAAGTACATGCCGAAGTTCAACTCGATCTCGATCTCCGGCTACCATATCCAGGAGGCCGGGGCCAACAACGCTCTCGAGCTCGCCTTCACCCTGGCCGACGGCCTCGAGTACGTCAAGACCGCGATCGACAAGGGCCTTGATGTCGACGCCTTCGCGCCGCGCCTGTCGTTCTTCTTCGGCATCAGCATGAACCTGTTCATGGAGGTCGCGAAGCTGCGCGCCGCGCGGCTGCTCTGGGCCGAACTGATGCGCGACCTGTTCGCGCCGCA
>JBFIMV010000043.1:0-10441 GCA_041611575.1 Desulfuromonadales bacterium
ACATGCACGATCAGGTTCGGCAGAGGTTTGCGGCAGTCACTGATGCGGACGGTGACACCCGCCGCGGATATGGTGCCGGAATCGCCGACCTGGCCGCCGGATTCACCGTAGAAGGGGGTGGCGGCGGTGACGACCTCGACCTGCTGGCCGGTATGCGCCTGGCTGACCACCTCACCGTCCTTGAGGATGGCGGTGACCTTGCTGGTCGCGCGCGTCTCGCTGTAGCCACTGAAGGTGACACTCTGCCCCTGCTCGACCAGGCTGCGGTAGATGCCGGCGATGGCTTCTTCGCCGGAGCCCTTCCAGTGTTCCCGGGCTTTTTTGCGCTGCTCGTCCATGCAGGCTTCGAAGCCGGCCTCGTCGATGCCGAAGCCGTCCTTCTCGACGATGTCGGCGGTCAGGTCGATGGGAAAGCCGTAGGTATCGTAGAGTTTGAACAACGCCGTGCCGGGGATGACGCTGGCACCGGTTTTTTTCAGACGCTCGATCTCCTCGTTGAGCAGGCGCAGGCCGTTGTCGAGGGTCTGGATAAAGCGTTCCTCCTCGTTTTGCACGATGCGCGCGACAAAGCCCTTGCGCTCTGCTTCGGCGGGGTATGCCCCGGCCATCGATTCGAGCACGAACACCGCGGTTTTATAAAGGACCGGATCGGCGAACCCGAGCATCTTGGCGTGGCGCATGGCGCGGCGCATGATGCGGCGCAGCACATAGCCACGACCCTCGTTGCTCGGCATGACGCCGTCGGCGATCAGGTAGGCCATGGCGCGGCTATGGTCGGCCATGACGCGCATCGAGACGTCATTCTCCTGGTCGGCGCCATAGGTCTTGCCGGAGAGCTCTTCGATGCAGGTGATGATGTTGCGCAGCAGGTCGGTGTCGTAATTCGACAGGACGCCCTGCATCACCGTGGTGATGCGCTCAAGGCCCATGCCGGTGTCGACCGCCGGTTTGGGCAGCGGCACCAGGGTACCGTCGGCCTGGCGGTTGAACTGCATGAAGACGTTGTTCCAGATCTCCATGTAGCGGTCGCAGTCGCAGCCGACCGTGCAATCCGGGCTGTCGCAGCCGATCTCGGGGCCGTTGTCGAAGAAGATCTCCGAGCAGGGGCCGCAGGGGCCGGTGTCGCCCATCGACCAGAAGTTGTCTTTTTCGCCGAAGCGGAAAATCCGTTCGCGCGGCACGCCTTCCTGGTTGTGCCAGATGTCGGCGGCCTCATCGTCGTCGGTGAAGACGGAAACATAGAGCCGATTCTTGTCGAGCCCCATGGTGACGGTCAGAAACTCCCAGGCGTAGGCGATCGCTTCCTGCTTGAAGTAATCGCCAAAGGAGAAATTGCCGAGCATTTCGAAGAAAGTGTGGTGGCGGGCGGTGCGGCCGACGTTCTCGAGGTCGTTGTGCTTGCCGCCGGCGCGCACGCATTTCTGCGAGGTGGCGGCGCGGACGTAGTCACGCTTCTCCGCGCCGAGGAAGCAGTCCTTGAACTGGTTCATGCCGGCGTTGGTAAAGAGCAGGGTCGGGTCATTATGGGGGACGAGCGAGGACGACTCGACCACCGTGTGGCCACGGTCCTCGAAGTATTTCAAAAACTGGTTGCGTATGTCACTGCCGGTCATCATCGCGCGTTTACATGCCTTTCCGTCTCAGTCGGTCCATGATGCGGCCGAGGGGGAATCCCCGGCGCTGGAGAAAATGAACAACCCGGCGCTTTTCCCGCTCCGGGGCCGTGTCGTAATCAAAGCCGGGGAAGCGGCGTTCCACCAGCGATGCGAGGATCCGGTCTTCGTCGTGCTCCGAGCGGGCCGTTTCCAGTGCCCGCGCGGCGAGCTCCTCGCTGATGCCGCACCGCCTGAGGTCGGCAAGGATCCGGTGCCCGACCGCCCGTCCCTGGTTCATCAGGCTGGCAGCGCGCCGGGCCGCGAAGCGCGCGTCATCAAGGTAGCCGAGCTCTCGGCAACGTTCGAGCGTCGCTTCGACGCGGTCCACGGCAAAATCGCGGTCGAGCAGCTTGTTGCGCAGCTCCGCCGTGCTGCGGTCGCAGCGGGTCAGCAGGCGCAGGGCGACCGGCCAGGGGTCGCTGCGATCGGCTGCTTCGTCAGCCTTTCTCGCCACTGCCCTCTTCGCCCTCGAAGGCGTCCCACGACAGGTCGGAGGTGGACGAGACGCCGGAGACCTTGAGCTTGAAGTCGTCGGGGTTGGAGCACTGGCGCAGCGCCTCCTCGAAGGTGATCAGCTTCTTCTTCAAAAGGCCCATGAGCGACTGGTCGAAGGTCTGCATGCCGTAGGACTCATAACCCTGCTGGATGGCATCCGGCAACTGCTTGGTCTGGTCCTTGTCGTCGATCATCTGGCGGACGCGGGCGGAGGCGACCATGATCTCGACGGCCGGCACGCGCCCCTTGCCGTCGAGTCGCGGCACGAGGCGCATCGAGACGACTCCGCGCAGGACCGCAGCCAGCTGGATGCGGATCTGGCGCTGCTGGAAGGGCGGAAAGACCGAGATGATGCGGTTGATCGTCTCGGTCGCGTCGACGGTGTGCAGCGTTGAAAGGACGAGGTGACCGGTTTCGGCGGCCGTCAGGGCGGTTTCGATCGTCTCGTGGTCGCGCATCTCGCCGACCAGTATGACATCAGGGTCCTGGCGCAGCGCCCCTTTCAGGGCGGGTTGGAAGCCCTGGGTGTCGGAGCCGACCTCGCGCTGGTTGATGATGCTCTTCTTGTCGCGATGGAGGAACTCGATCGGGTCTTCGATGGTGACGATGTGCGACTTGCGGTTGGCGTTGATGTAGTCGATGATCGCCGCCAAGGTGGTTGATTTGCCCGAACCGGTGGCGCCGGTGACCAGGATCAGGCCACGGTTGGCCATCGCCATCTTCTTGATGATCGGCGGCAGCAGCAGGTCGTCGACGCTCTTGATCTCGAACGGGATGGCACGAAAAACCAGTGACACCGAACCCCTCTGGGTAAAAGCGTTGACGCGGAAACGACCGAGGCCCGGCACGCCGTAGGCGAGGTCGACCTCGAAGGCGACGGCGAAGCGCTCCTTCTGCAGGTCGTTCATGATCTCCTGAGTGATCTGCTCGGTCTGTTCCGGGGTGATGCGCGGAGCTTTCGGCAGCGGGCGCAACGTGCCGTCAATCCGGTAGATCGGCGGCAACCCCGCCTTGATGTGAATGTCGGATGCCCCCGATTTCAGGCCGATGGACAGAATCTCGTTCAGTTCCATGGATCAGGCTCCCTTGGGTTTTTCCCCGGCCGGTTTGAGGCCGTAATGCTCAAGTATCCTGGTTTCGATCGCGTTGGCCGTTTCCGGACGATCGATCAGGAACTGCTTGGCGTTCTCGCGCCCCTGGCCGATCCTTTCGTCGCCGTAGGAAAACCATGAGCCGCTTTTTTCGATGATGTCGCAGGCGACGCCGAGATCGACCAGGTCCCCTTCGCGGGAGATGCCGGTCCCGTACATGATGTCGAATTCGGCCTCCTTGAAGGGCGGGGCGACCTTGTTCTTGACGACCTTGACGCGGGTGCGGTTGCCGATGCTGTCCTGTCCCTGCTTGAGGGCGGCGATGCGGCGGATGTCCATGCGCACCGAGGCGTAGAACTTGAGGGCGTTGCCTCCGGTGGTCGTTTCCGGGTTGCCGAACATGACGCCGATCTTCATGCGGATCTGGTTGATGAAGATGACGCAGCAGTTCGATTTGCTGATGGTCGCCGTCAGCTTGCGCAGGGCCTGCGACATCAGGCGGGCCTGCAGGCCCATGTGCGAGTCGCCCATCTCGCCTTCGATCTCGGCGCGGGGCACGAGGGCGGCTACCGAGTCGATCACCATGACGTCGATGGCGCCGCTGCGTACCAGGACCTCGACGATCTCCAGGGCCTGCTCGCCGGTGTCCGGCTGGGAGATCAGCAGATCATCGGTGTTGACGCCGAGCTTCTTGGCGTAATGGATGTCGAGGGCATGTTCGGCGTCGACGAAGGCGGCCACTCCGCCGATCTTCTGCGCCTGGGCGGCGATATGCAGGGCCAGAGTGGTCTTGCCCGACGATTCGGGGCCGTAGATCTCGATAATCCGGCCGCGCGGCACGCCGCCGATACCGAGGGCGATATCGAGGCTCAGGGCGCCGGTGGGGATCGTCTTGACGTCCGGAATGACCGCGCCTTCGCCGAGACGCATGATGCTCCCTTTGCCGAACTGCTTTTCAATCTGTCCCATGGCCAGTTCTATGGCCCGGTTGCGATCACTCTCTGCCATTGTTCTTCCCTCCTTCGGGGCGCATGCCCGCACGCTGAATGTTATGGTAAGCGTTATAAATCGCTATCGTTTTCCGTGAAGTTAACGGAATACAGAGGACTGTGTTCCGCGCCGCCCGGGTGCAGGCGGCTTTCGTAAAGCACCAGATGATCGACCCGGAATGTACCGATCACTTTCTGGTTGAATTCTGCAGCGACCTTCGTCAGGTTGCCGCCGGGGTGACGCAGCCGCCCGAGCGTCAGGTGCGGCGTGAAACGGTGATCTTCCAGAGCCATGCCGGCGGACCTCAGGCTGTTCCCGCAGGCCGCGTGCAAACGCCTCAGTTTCTCCACTGGCTCAAGTCCGAGCCAGACGACTCTGGGCCTGTTCAGGCCGGGGAAAGCCCCGAACCCTTTGACGGTCACCGTGAAGGGCCGCAAAGAGCGTTTAACGGATAGCATAGAAACCTTGACCCTTTCAAGGGTTTCCTGCGAGGTTTCGCCAAAGAAATGCAAGGTCAGATGCAGGTTCTCCGGGTGGCTCCACCGAACGTCGGGAATCTGCAGGGCGAGGGCTCTCTGCTGACCGGAGATGGCTGTTTTCAGTTCGTCGGGGAGTGGAATGGCGAGAAACGATCTAACCGAGGACATAGCGCCCCTCGTTGGGGTCCGCCAGTGGCAGGAGCACCAGGAAGCAGCTCCCCAGCTGGGGCCCGGCGCTTTCTGCCCAGATCAACCCTTCGTGGGTCTCGATAATCCCCTTTACGAGGGTCAGGCCGAGGCCGACGCCCTTGCCGCCGAAATTGACCTGGGATGATGAATGCCGGGAGATGTCGCCTACCTCGTGGAACTTGTCGAAGACGCGCACGAGTTCGTCGGCGACCAGTCCGACGCCGTTGTCGCAGAGGGATATTTCAAGGTAGTTGTCCGCCAGGACGTTGCTGAAGAAGCTTTCGGAGAAGGGTTTCAATTGTTGCGTGCGCCCGGCGACCTCTTCGCGGGTGCGCACCCTGCCGCTGACCTGGACCAAACCACCCCTGGGGGTGAATTTCAGGGCGTTTTCCAGGAGCCGGCCAAAGGCCCGCTTGAGATGGTGGGTGTCTCCGTGCAGCAGCGTGTCGTCCGGAAAATCCGCCATCTCGAGCGTCAGCCCTTGTTGTATCGAGCGTGGTCGGAAGCTGTCCAGGACCTCCTTGATCAATTGGTAGGGGTTGACGGTCTCCCGGGCCAGGTAAAGGGCCTTGGCCTCGATGCGCGCCGCCTCGATCAGGTCATCGACGATGTGATTCAAACGTTGCCCGCTGCGCAGGATGATGTCGATGGTTTTCTTCAGGTTGTCGCCAATCGCCGGGTCAAGATCGCTTTTCAGGTATTCGGCACCGGAAATGATGGATGTCAACGGAGTTCGCAGTTCATGCGAGGCGAGGGCCAGAAACGAGCTTTTCATCTGGTTAAGCCCCTTCAGCATGCGCTGGTTCTGTTCGAGCTGCTCAAGGTATTCGTGGAGTGTGGTTCGCGAGCGCTCGAGTTCGCGCATGCTGGCAAAGTTGAGGCGATGCTGCCACTGCAGCTCATCGAACAGCTCGGCGTTGCGCACCAGCGGGCCGACCTGGCGGCCGATCGCCTGGATCAGGCGAACATCTTCACGCCGAAATGCCCGGTTGCCGCGATCGAAAATGAACAGCACGCCGTGGGTGGCGTCGGCGGAACTCAGCGGCACGGCGAGGAAAGCCTGCCAGCCATCCTCGGCAACCCTGCGGGATAGCCGTCTATGATCATGGAGCAGGTTGGTGGAAAGTCGCGGCCGTCCGGTTTCCGCCACTTTTCCGACCAGGCCTTCCCCCGGTTTGAACGCGCTGATCTCCTCCTGGACATTCTTGGGGAGGTTGCGGTGCAGGGCCAGCTTCATTTCCGTGCCACGGTGCTGCAGGAGATAGATGCCGCCGCCCGAGATGCCGAAGCTCTTGATCACCTCGTCGAGGATGATCTCCAGCGTGTGCTGCAGGTCATGGCCTTCGGCGACCCGTTGGGAGATGTCGTTCAGCAGTGTGAGATGGCGGTTATGGCGCTGAAGTTCGAGCTGCAGGTTCACGACCTGGGTGGTGTCCCGGAAGCTGCCGAACAGGACGCGCTGTTTGCCGATCCAGCCGGTCCTGATCTTGACGGTTCCGATGAATTGTCGTCCGTCCTTGCGGCGGAATTTTATCTCTGACACCTCGGCCCGGCCGATCTTTTGCGCCTGGTTGATCATGCGCAGCAGCCGCTGGCGCTGCTCTCTGGAAAAGAGGACCTTGAAGGTCAGATTGGAGACTTCTCCGCGGGTATAGCCGAGCAGCTTTTCCGCTTCGTGGTTGATTTCCAGCAGCGCGCCGTTTCTCGGGTCGAGCGCGAACAGGGCTTCATCGGCATCCATGATCAATTGGCGATCTCGGCTATGACACTCGTTCAGCTGCTCTTCCCTGCGGAGCAGTTCGGCGTCCTTCTCTGCCAATTCCTGCCGCAGGCGCATCCCGGCTGTAATCTGTCGCCGGAGGTGCAACCAGGCCAGGGTCAGCCCGGCTGCGCTGCAGAGTATCAGCAGGGCGATGATCGGCGTGGTCATCCTGTGCCCCCGCTGCCCGGGTCGGCCAATTGCGCCATGGCGAGGCGGCGCAGCCAGTCAAGCGCAGTCGCGGCACTGCGGCGCCGGACCTGCTCGCGACTGCCGTGAAAGTGAAAGCGTTCGACCTTGTCCCCGGTCGGTCCGACCATGGCCAGGTAGACCGTACCGACCGGTTTTTCGGCGGAGCCCCCTTCCGGACCGGCAATCCCGGTGACGGCCAGTCCGATATCGGTCTGCGCAGCCTTCTTCACTCCCGTGGCCATGGCGAGCGCGCATTCCTTGCTGACCGCACCGTGTCTTTGCAGGATCTCCGCAGGAACATTGAGACAGTCGGTCTTGGCGGTGTTTGCATAGGAAACGATGCCTCGTTCGAGGAACGCCGAGGCGCCCGGCTGATCGGTCAGCAGCGTGGCGATCAATCCACCGGTACAGGATTCGGCGAGCGCCAGGGTCAGGCCGGATGCTGACAGGTAGCGGGCAGTCGTCTCGGCCAGGGTCTCCTCGCCATAGCCGACGATGTAGTCGTCGAGAATCTTGAGCAAGGCCAGTTCCGCGCGGTTGAGACGGGTCATGGCGTCGTCACCGGTGGCACGCAGCTTGACCTGGACGAAGGGAAATTCGACGGCAAAGGCCAGCGTGACGCCGTCGGGCAGACCGGCGCGGAGGATGCGATTCTCGACATCCGCTTCGGCGAGGCCAAAGATGGTCAGCAGGCGTTGCATCTTCACGGGCGGATCCGTGAATCGTGCCATGAGAGCCGGGACGACCGAGCCATCAAGCATGGCGCGCATCTCGGATTGGACGCCGGGGAGGAAGAAGAAGTCCGTTTCGCCACTCCGCATGTGGAAGCCCGGGGCGGTGCCGGTTTCGTTGGGGATCACCGTTGCCCGGCCGGGGAGGAGGGCCTGCTTCTCGTTACGAGGATGCATGGTGCGGTTCCAGGCGCGGAACCGTTCACGGATCTGCTGCAGTGCCTGGTTGTTGAGGCTGAGCGGCCGGTTGAAGGCGCGCGCCGCGGCGCGCGCCGTACGGTCGTCATCCGTCGGGCCGAGGCCGCCGGTGACGATCACGGCTTCATGGCGGCCCGAGAAGCGCAGCAGGGCGG
Source organism: Desulfuromonadales bacterium (assembly GCA_041611575.1). Lineage (GTDB taxonomy): Bacteria > Desulfobacterota > Desulfuromonadia > Desulfuromonadales > BM103 > JBFIMV01. The sequence continues at coordinate 7,935 of JBFIMV010000043.1, forward strand.
TTGCGATGTCGTCCTCTTGATCCCCGACCGTGGCCGCTTCGCGGACCGGAAAGGATTGACCCCCGAGGATCCGGGCGATCAGGGCCGTATTGGTGTCAGCCAGGTCGCCGTTGAGCAGCTCGTCACCTATGGTCAGAATCGCGATGTTCATAATCGTCCAGGGACAGTGTCCCATGAGTTGAGGTCAGAAGGAGAAACGAACTTCTTCTGTGTCGACGTTGACCGAGCCGTGTCGCCGCGTCAGGACAGGTTGAAAATCCACAGGGTCAGCCGCAGCGCGACCGCTCCGTAGATACCCGCAGCCACATCGTCGAGCACCACACCGACACCGTGCTTGAAGTTGCGGTCGAGCCAGTTGGCCGGCGGCGGCTTGAGGATGTCGAACAGGCGGAACCAGAAGAAACCGAGCAACGCGGCGGGCCAGCTCCACGGGAGGAAGGCTACGGTCGCCATATAGCCGACCAGCTCGTCGATAACGATGCGGCCGTCGTCGGCGACGCCGTAAATCCTTCCGGCCTGGTCCGCCACCCAGAAGCTGAGGAACAGAAGCGCCGTCCAGGTGATCAGGAACAGCCACCAGGGCCAGTCGCCCGTCAGCCAGAAGAGCGGGATGCCGGCCAGGGTGCCGACGGTCCCCGGGGCGAATGGTGAATAGCCGAGACCGGCGTTGCTGGAGAGGATGAGGATCAGCCGTGGCATCTAGTCCTCCAGCCCGCTGGCGCGTTGCGCGGCATTCGTGACGATGCGGTAAACCTCCGGCAGAGGACGACCGCTGGTCCGGGCCAGGGCCAGGCAGGCGGCGTGCTCAGGTGTGACGCGCAACAGTTCGTCCCCATCAAAGAGCAGCTTGACTTCAGCCCGGCCGAGCGCAGTGTCGATCGTTTTGCCCTCGCGGCGCAGCTTGATCCGCCGGTTGTCCTGCAGCCGCACCCCTATCGCGCTGCTCTCGCGCAGCAGCAGGCGCGCCAGGCGGGTCGCATCATCAGGTCGGGCAATAACGGTGACACGCAGTCCCGGCCGGTTCTTTTTCATCTGCAGGGGGCTGAAGGCCGCATCGAGTGCCCCTTCGGTCATCAGCAGGTCGAGCAGCGAGCCGAGCCATTCCGGATTGGAGTCATCGATGTTGGTTTCAATGACGGTCACGGTGTCCTGCTCCAGCCCGGCCGTCGTCGTGGTGTTGCCAAGCACGCCGCGCAGCAGGTTGGGGCGGTCGGCCAGATCCCAGCCGCCGACACCGTAGCCGATACGGGTGACGGTCATCGCCGGCAGGCTGCCAAACGACGCGATCCCACTGGCGATGGCGGCGCCGGTCGGCGTCACCAGCTCGCGGTCGCTGCCGGCGTCGCGCACCGGTGCGCCGCGCAGCAGCTCCAGGGTGGCCGGTGCCGGTAGCGGCATGGCGCCGTGGGAGCCGCGGACGAGGCCGGAGGAGAGGGGGAGCGGTGCGCAGAGGATGGTGTCGGCGCCGAGCTGCTCCAGACCGATCGCCGTGCCGACGATGTCGACGATGGCGTCGACCGCGCCGACTTCATGAAAGTGGACCGCATCGAGAGGCACCCGGTGCACCTTCGCCTCGGCTTCGCCGAGCCGGCGGAAGATACATCTCGCCCGGTCGCGGACATCTTCACTGAGCGGGGATGCCGCCAGCATCGCGTCAATCCCGGACCAGGTGCGGGCCGGCTGCTTGCCAGAGCAGATCACCTCGACGCGCGTGCCGCCGATGCCGTGGCGCGTCTCGCTGCGGCGTTCGAGGCGATAGCCGGAGATCGGCAGCTTGCCAAGCTCGTTTTCGATGGTGGTCGGGTCGACGCCAAGGTCGGCCAGCAACCCGAGCATCATGTCGCCGGAAATCCCGGAGAAGGTGTCGAGGTAAAGGGTCTTCATCACGGTCTGCGGCGGTTGATGCGGGTAGCAGCGAAGGCCGCACCGAAACCGTTGTCGATGTTGACCACGGTGACGCCGCCGGCGCAGGAGTTGAGCATGCCGAGCAGGGCGGCGATGCCGCCGAAGGCCGCGCCGTAGCCGACCGAGGTCGGCACCGCGATCACCGGTACGTCGATCAGGCCGCCGACGACCGAGGGGAGCGCCCCCTCCATGCCGGCGACGACGATGACCACGCCGGCCTCGCGCAGGGCGGAGGTGTGGGCGAGCAGACGGTGAATGCCGGCGACGCCGACATCGACCAGTTCCTCCACCTGGTTGTTGAACATGCGGGCGGTGACGGCCGCCTCGCGGGCAACCGGCAGGTCCGAGGTGCCGGCGCAGATCACCAGGACCTTGCCGCGGCCGAGGTCTTCGAAAGGCTTGAGCCTCAGGACGAAGGTGCGGGCGACCGGATCGTACGAGCCTTCCGGGTAGCGTTTTGACAGGATGTCGGCCTTTTCGCCGGAGAGCCGCGTGACCAGCACGTTGTCGCCGTGGGCGGCCATGCGGGCGACGATGGTGACGATCTGCTCAGCCGTCTTGGCCTCGCCGAGGACTACTTCCGGGACCCCCTGGCGCAGGGC
>JBFIMV010000044.1:0-10437 GCA_041611575.1 Desulfuromonadales bacterium
CTAAACATCAAGGAACGCCATGCTGAAATCGCCCAGGCCGACGACCAGGCAGCGGTCAAGCAGCTTCGGAGTCTTCCAGAGCACGCTGAACAGCTCGTTGACCATCAGCCCGGCAATGACCACCACATTGTCGGGGGTCACCGGAATGCTCCCCCGCGGCTGCAGGGCGCCGGCAAAGATTTCATCGAAGGGTTGCGAGTGGCCGGCCAGCAGGGTCAGCACCTGGCCGTTGTCGCCGTTGAGGCCACCGTGCACGAAGTAAGTGCCCTGCGCAAGGGACCGGTAGAGGACAAAGCGACTCTGGTAGTTGTCGAGGCAGTCGGCCACGCCGTCGATGTCGGCTGGGACCTGAAATGCGTCATTGATCCTGCCCGGCAGTTCGACGATGCGGGTCGCTGAATTGATCTTGCCGAGACGTTCTCCGGCCAGCGGCAGCTTCGCCCGGCCGATGTCCTTTTCACCGTACAGGGTCTGGCGGTTCAGGTCGGGCCAGTCCAGAAAGCCGTCGTCCACCAGGTAGAGACAGCCGATCCCGGCGCGGACCAGCAGCTGGCTGACGGTCGCGCCGAGGCCGCCAACACCGGCGACCAGCAGGGATGATTTCTGGATCACCCGCTGCTTCTCCGCCCCCCAATGCAGGACCTGGCGGGCATAGCGCTCCGCGTCGGTCACGCTCATCCGCCGGCCCCCGGGGGAAAAAGCGCCAGGACATCCGCTTCGGCGACCGGGGTCTCCAACCCCTGCAGGTGCAGAATGTTCCTGCGGTTGACCAGGACGATGGTCCCGGCATGGGGTTCGCCCCGATCATCGAGCAGCTTGTGCAGGAAAGGGGTGGCAAGCTGCTGCTGGGCGCGCTCCAACACCTGCCGGACCGTGTCGCCCTCGACCCGGGGGAGTTCGAGGGACTCCCGATGCAACAACAGGCGCAGCAGGCTGAAAAACTGAATCCGCAGCATTCGACTGACGTCCTCCATTCTTTCGCGACTACGCCAGCCTTTGCAGAAAACTCGCGTAGCTGTTGGTCCGCATCAGGGCCTGCTTTCCGGGAAAAACCGAGCGGGTCCGCACCCAGTGATAATACAGGCCGGAATCATTGGTTTCACCGATCAGGGTCGCGCCGATCACCCGCCGCTGTTCGTCGAGGAAGACCCTGCGGAAGCGGCCGGTGCTTTCGTCATGGGCGCCGGCGGTCTGCGGCGCGTCGTCCTGGCAGTAGCCGACGGCGGCGACATCCACGCCGAAGACCTCGGTGATGTTGTTCTTCAGGCTGCCGTCGTATCGACAGGTCATGCCGAGCATGTTCAGGGCGGCGTTCTCCCCCTGCTCGACGGCGGTTATCCAGTTGCCCTGAATGGTCGGCTCCCCGGTGATGAAATCCCTGCCTTCCGCAGCATCGCCGGCTGCGTAGATGTCTTCATGACCGGTGCGGCAGAAGTCGTCGATCAGGATGCCGTCGCTCACCTGCAGGCCGGCGTCACGCGCCAGCCCGATGTTCGGTGCCACCCCCTTGCCGACGATCAGCATGTCGCTGGTCAGTTTTCCGCCGGAGGACAGGCTCAATTTCAACCGGTCGCCTTCCTCGATCGCCACGACGTCATCGCGCTTGTGCACTTTCAGCCCGTCTTGACGAAAACGTTCTTCGAGGAGCGCCGATGCTTCCTTGTCCACGACCCGGCTGAATATCCGGTCGGAGCCGACCACCAGGTGCTTCTCGGCGGACTCCGGCGCATGCGAGAGCAGCGGCAGGCTGACCAGCCCGGCGCCGATCGCCGTGATGCTCCTGGCCTGCTGCATCAGGGCCGCCAGCTTCTCGGCGTCGGCCATGTGCCGCAAGGTGCAGGCCCGGTCGGAGGTGACCGCCAGGGTGCGGGCTTCGGCGCCGGTCGCCAGCAGCAGCTTGCCGTAAGCGACCCGACGACCGTCGGCCAGCTCCAGCTGTCTTCTGTCGGTATCAAGCGTGACGACGCTCTGGCCGAACAGCGTGGTGATGCCGGCGCGCCGGTAATAATCGTGATCGACGATGAACAGGTTGTCCCGGCCGGTCTTGCCGCCGACATAGTAGGGCGTCAGCACCCTTGAATAGGCGGGGCAATCCTCCCGGTCGATGATGGCTATGGAGACATCCTTTGCGTGCCTGCGCAGGGTGCGGATTGCCTGCAGACCGGCCGCGCTGTTGCCGATGACGACGAAATCGAACCTTTGAACCATGCTTCACCTCATTGCAAATGCGGAGGAGCCCGCCAGATACCTGTCGGACTCCTCCGCTCATCGTCGCATCAGCCTCAGGCCAGGTTGAGACTCTGCAGCTTGGCCTTGGTCGGTATCCCCTTGGCGCTCCAGCCACGGACTTCGTAGTACTCGGGGAGCATCTGCGGCAGCTTGGAGACCGCCCCCTTCATCGGGCCATCCGGCAACGGCTCAGCCAGCATGCGCTTCGGCAGGGTGTCCTGGGAGGGGTCAATTCCGGCCTTGAGGTTGAACAACCGCTCCAGGTTGTAAATCCGGTCGCCGGCCTCGAGCAGCTGCTCATCGGTCATGGTCGTGCCGTTGGCCGCATTGCAGAACCTGGTGAATTGCGGCACGTCGATGCCGAAGGTGGTGAAGAGGCAGACGCCGGCCGAATCGACCACCGCGGTGAAGTCCTGGAAGATCTTCAGCCAGGTCGCCTTGCCTTCGGTCGCCTGCGGATCGAGCTTCTCCGGCAGGCCGAGGATCTCGGGCGAGATCAGGTAGCCGCGCACGTGGCAGGCGCCGCGGTTGCTGGTCGCGTACTCCAGGCCCATCCCCTGAACGCCGCGCGCATCATAGGCCGGGAACTCCAGCTTCTTGGCCGTCATCGACAGTTCGGGGGCACCGTAGCTCTCGGCCAGGCGATAGGAGCCGAGGCCGATCTTCTTGCCGAAGCCCTCCCCCTTGCCGGCCATCTCGATCAGCCTGACCATGGCGTCGCCATCACCGAAGTTCAGCGGCATGCCAACCTCTTTTTCGCTGACCAGGCCCTTCTCGAAGAGCTCCATGGCGCAGCCGACCGTGGAGCCGGCGGTGATGGTGTCCATGCCGTACTCGTTGCAGAGGTAGTTGGCCTTGGTCACCGCGGCCAGGTTGGAAACGCCGCAGGCGGCACCGAGCGCCCAGAGGGTTTCGTACTCGGGGCCTTCGCCGTCGCCGGAGTACTTGCTGTCGGCGAGCTTGCTGACCCGGCCGCAGCCGATGATGCACCCCATGCAGCTCTTGTTGCGTTTCAGGTAGGTCGACGCCAGGGCCTCGCCGGAGATCGCCTCGGCCCCTTCGAAGGTCCCCGACTGGGCATTGCGGGTCGGCAGCGCGCCGCTCTGGTTGATGACGTTGACCAGCACCGCGGTCCCCAGGGCGCCGAGTCCCTCACCGGTAACCGGGTTCGCCTTGAGCAGGCCGTAGGATTCGATCGCCGCCTCGCGGAAGGCCCTCGGGTCGGCGACCCGCACTCCGCCGGTGCCGCGCACCGCCACCGCCTTGAGGTTCTTGCTCCCCATGACCATGCCGACCCCGCTGCGGCCGGCGGCGCGGTGCTTGTCGTTGACGATGCAGGCGTAATGCACGCCGTTCTCACCGGCCGGGCCGATGCAGGCGACCTTGGCGTCGCCGTGGAATTCGTTGCAGATCGCGTCTTCCGTGGCGTTGGTCGACTTGCCCCACAGGTGAAGGGCGCCCACCAGCTCGGCCTTGCCATCGCGAATCTGCAGGTAGACCGGCTGGGCCGCCCTGCCCTCGAAGATGATCATGTCGAAGCCGGCGTATTTCAGTTCGCTGGGGAAATAGCCGCCGGAGTTGGAACAGGCGATGGTGCCGGTCAGCGGCGACTTGGTCACCACCATGTAGCGGCCGTTGGCGGCACCATACGTGCCGGTCAGCGGCCCGGTGGCCATGATCAGCTTGTTCTTCGGACTCAGCGGATCGACGTCGGCGGCAACCTCCTCGACCAGGTATTTCGAAGCCAGGCCGCGCCCGCCGAGGTAGGCCTTGGCCCACTCGCCGTTGAGCGCTTCGGACTTGCAGGTGCCGGCCGACAGATCAACACGCAATACCCTGCCCTGATATCCCTTGCTCATGTCAGACCTCCATCTGCCCGTTTTTCATGGTGTTGACGAAACGCAGCACCTTCTGCCGCAGCGGCTTGTCCTCTTCACCCAGGGTCAGGCACTGGGTCGGACAGAAGGCCACGCACTCGGGCGTGTCGCCGTTGCAGAGGTTGCACTTGTCCGCCTTGCCGGTGCTGGCGACATACTTGATCATGCCGAAGGGGCAGGCGCTGACGCAGGTCCGGCAGCCGACGCACTTGACATCGTCGACCGTGACGACGCCGCTCGCCATATTCTTGGTGATCGCGGACTTGGGACAGGCTTTCTCGCACCAGGGTTCATCGCACTGCATGCAGGTCACGGTAATGAACTTGGCGTCCTCGAGGAAGACTTCGTTGTAGATACGGGTACGGCTGGGGGCGAACTCGCCGGCGTTCTTGAAGGAACAGGCCAGCTCGCAGGTCTTGCAGCCAACACACTTGGCCGGTTCGATGCGAATCAGTTTTTGCATGTGCAACCTCCTCTGCGGTTAGAAAATCACTGCCTGCAGCAACGATGAACAACCCTGTAGAACAGCCCGACAACCCGAACAAACGCTCTGGGGCAACAAGACATGTCATGCGAAAAACATCAGTTTGGAAGTCTAGCAGAACTTCGCCGGAATGAAACCGTGCCGGATGTCGATTTTCTTACTTGTAACACGACGCGCGGGACGCATGACCGGAATGGTTACAGCTCCCTCGCATACCCCTTCAGCAGCAAACTGTTGAGCACCACCGAAACGCTGGAGAAAGCCATCGCCAACCCGGCGAACTCGGGCTTGAGGACGAGGCCGAAGGCGGGATAGAGCACACCGGCGGCGATCGGGATGCCGGCGACGTTGTAGAAAAAAGCCCAGAAGAGGTTCTGCTTGATCTTGGCGAGGGTCTTGCGGCCTAGGCGGATGCCGCGCTCGACGTCGCGGATGTCGCCTTTGACCAGGACGATGTCACCGGTCTCCTTGGCGACGTCGGTGCCGGTGCCGATGGCGATGCCGATATCGGCCTGGGCCAGCGCCGGCGCGTCGTTGATGCCGTCGCCGACCATGCCGACCCTGCGCCCCTGCTGCTGGTAGCTGCGCACCACCTGCTGCTTGTCGGCCGGCAGCACCTCGGATTCGAAGGCGTCGATGCCCAGCTCGGCAGCGACCGCCGCGGCGGCGGCCCGGCGGTCGCCGGTGATCATGACCGTCTGCAGGCCGAGGCGTCGCAGGCGGTCGACAGTTTCCACGGCGCCCTCCTTGAGGGTGTCTGCCAGGGCGACGACCCCGACCAGCTGCCCGTCCCTGGCGAGATAGACGACCGACTTGCCCGAGCGCGCCAGCTCTTCGACCTGCGGCTCGACGGCGTCGACAGCGACGCCCTCATGGCGCATCAGGCGGTGGTTGCCGGCCAGGACCCGGGAGCCATCGACCGTGCACAGCAGGCCGCGACCGCCGCGCTCCTCGACCTCGGTTGCAGCCGGGAAGTCCAGCCCCGAATCCACGGCGCGCCTGACGATCGCCCGCGCCAGGGGGTGACTGCTCGTGTCCTCGACCGAGGCCGCCAGGCGCAGCAGCTGTTGCTCGTCAGTCCCTGCAGTCGTCACCAGGTCGGTGACGGTAAAGGCGCCACGCGTCAGGGTGCCGGTCTTGTCGAGCAGGACCACCTGCAAGCGGGAAACGTTCTCGAGCGCGGAGGCGCGCTTGAAGAGGATGCCGGCATTGAGGCCGACCGCGCTGCCGACCATGATGGCCGTCGGCGTGGCCAGGCCCAGGGCGCAGGGGCAGGCGATCACCAGCACGGCGATGGCCATCTTGAAGGCGAACAGGAAACCGGCGCCGGCCGGGCCATACCAGGCACCGAAGGTCAGCACGGCGATCACCACCACCGCCGGCACGAACCAGTTGGAGACCGCGTCGGCCAGGCGCTGGATCGGCGCCTTGTCGCCCTGGGCCTCTTCGACCATACGCACGATCTGCGCCAGTAGCGTCTCGCTGCCGACCCGTGTCGCTTCGACCACCAGCCGTCCGCTGGCGTTGAGGGTCGCCCCGGTCACCGTGTCTCCCGGCCCCTTGTCGACCGGCAGTGACTCACCGGTCACCATCGACTCATCGACCGCCGAGGAACCTTCGACCACCAGGCCGTCGACCGGGACCTTCTCGCCGGGGCGGACCACCACCCGGTCGCCGACCGCGACCCGGTCGGCCGGAACTTCCTGCTCGCGACCGTCGACCAGCAGGCGCGCCGTCTCGGCCTGCAGCTGCAGCAGCGCCTTCAGTGCCTGGCCGGCCTTCCCCTTGGCGCGCGCCTCGAGCCACTTGCCGAAGCGGATGAAGGTGATCAGCATGGCGCTGGTCTCGAAGAACACCTCGCCGGTCACGCCGAAGACCTGGAAGAGCGCCAGCAGCGAGTACCCGTAGGCGGCGGTGATGCCCATGGCGACCAGCACGTCCATGTTGGCCGCGCGGTTCTTCAGCGACGTCCAGGCGCTGCGATAGAATGTCACCCCGGCCGTGAACTGGACGACGGTTGCCAGCGCGCAGATGACGTACCCGGTCGCGCTGCCGAAGAGCGAAAGCCACATGAGCGGCATGATCGGCAGCGAGAGGGCGGCGGCGAAGACCAGCCAGAAGAATTCCCTGCGCCCCTCGGGCAAGGCGTCACCCTCACGGGTCGCACGGTAGCCGAGCCCGGCGACGCTGCTGATCAGGGTCGCTTCGTCAATCGTCCCGGCGTCGTAGGTTACCGTGAGCTTTTCGGCGGCGAAATTGACCGCCGCCGAGGTCACCCCGTCGAGTCGGCCGACCCCCGTCTCAATCGTCCGGGCGCAGTTGGCGCAGGTCATGCCGCTCAAATGGAAGCGGCCGACGTGTGCCTTCTCGGGCGTTCCGCTCTCCGGCTGTTCTGCAGCGCCGCCAACGGGCACTTCAGCAGACTCTCTCTGTTGCGGCTCGAGATGGAACCCGGCATCGACCACCGCGGCCAGCAATGCTTGGCGATCCGGGCCGCCGGCATGCACGGTCACCCTGCCCCGCTTCCCGGACAGGGAGACCTCAACGGCGGCAACGCCGTCAACGGCAGACAGGGCCGCGGTTACCTTGGCGACGCACTTCTGGCAGCTCATGCCATGGATTGGCACATCATACTGCTTTTGCTGATTGAACTTGCCCTTTTTCAACACCAAAGCCCCCAATGGCCGGTAATTCAATGTAAATTGCTTTCGAGCATGAATTTCGGTAGAATGTCCGCTATTGTCTGGAATATCAGATTATCATGCCGTCTCAAGCATTGAAAGCAGCAGGCACAGACGCGTTCATGCTTTGGCCTGGTTCCTGGCGGGAGGACCATTTTGACATCACGGCCCAAAAAGCGATGGCGGCTGTCCACAATCAGCAACATCACCCTGATAGCCCTCTATCTCATCGGCTCCCTGGCCCTCATCCTGCTGGTCAACTTCAACACCAGGCAACAGGCGTTGCGTGACGCCGAGCGTTACGCAAGTTTGATCCTCGACCGCAACGTCGTCGCCCACGCTTTCTTCAACAACGTCCTGAAAACCAGCCTGTACGATATTTTCCAGGATCATTACTTTGAACCGGAATGGTTTTCAGCCAATTTCTCCATCCACAACGCAGCCAATGATTACGAACTCTTCACGACAGAAAACCTGTATTACAAGGAATCTGCGATCAACGCCCGGAATCCTGCTCACGAAGCGACCTCCCTGGAACGCGAGTTCATCGAGCGGCTCAATGCCGACCCCGGCCTCAAGCTGGAAAGCGCCATCAGCGAAATAAACGAGACCCCGTACTTCACCGTGATGCGTCGGGGACAAGTCGTCAGTGAAGGGTGCCTGCACTGCCATGGCGACCCCGATGACGCTCCTGAGGGCATCACATCCCACTACGGGACGGAACGGGGCTTTCACATGAAGCTCGGACATACGGTGTCCGCGCTGTCAATCCGCATCCCCCTGACCCTCGCCTACCGGGATGCCAACCTGTTTTCATTCAAGCTCTCGGCCTTCCTGCTGTTGCTCCTGCTCGTCATCTTCGGCATCCAGTATGCCATCACCCGACAGTTGCTGTTCACTCCAATCGACGCTCTGCACCGGGAAGCACAGATCATCGCCCACGACCCGGCGCACCTCGGCAGGACGCTGGATCTGCCGCGGGGGCGGGAACTTTCGCAGCTGGTCGCGGCCTTCAACACCATGTCCCATAACCTGCGCGAACGCCACGACATGCAGGAGCAGATCATTCGCGTCCGGACCATGGAGCTGGAAGAGTCCAACCAGGCATTGCATGCGGATATTGAAAAGCGTCGACAGGCCGAAGCTTCCCTGGAAAAACTCAGGCTGCGCAATGAACTGATTCTCGATACGACCAGTGAGGGGATCCTCGGCCTCGACACCGAGGGGCGGATCACCTTCTTCAACCGCGCGGCGAGCACCCTGCTGGACTTGCGCCCGGAGCACATCGGCCGCATCGGCATCTTCAACTGCCTCGGTCGGCGCGGCGGCGACCTGAAGGACAACGAACTGTCGCAGCGCATCAACGCGATCCTCGCCAAAGGGGAACAACTGGCCAAGCAGCAGGGGTATCTGCAGAACATCGACGGCCAGCGCGGCTTTCCGGCCGAGTTCAGCTGCGCGCCGATTCTCGACAACGGCATCACCGGCGCGGTCTTCTCCTTCAGCGACATCTCGGAACGCAAGCGCACGGAGAGGGAAATCCAGAATCTCGCATTCTACGACCAGCTGACCCAGATACCGAACCGCACCCTCTTCTACGACCGCATTCACCAGCGGGTCGCGCAGGCCGAACGTGACAAGGACAGGCTGGCACTGATGTTCCTTGACCTCGACGATTTCAAGATGGTGAACGACACCCTGGGGCATGCCGCCGGCGATGATTTTCTGAAGATGGTCGCCCGCAGGCTGCAGGAAGGCTCGCGTGTGGCCGACACGGTCGCCCGCCTCGGCGGTGATGAATTCGTCTGGTTCGGTGAGATCGCCGACGAAGAGGATGCACGCCTGATAGCCCAGAAGTTTCTCGAGGGGATTTCACGCCCCGTTCGCCTCGGAGAACACAATTTCAGCAGTACGGTCAGCATCGGCATCGCGCTCTTCCCCGATTCCGCCAAGGATGTCGCCGGCCTGATGAAAGCCGCAGACGCCGCCATGTATGTCGCCAAGCAGAAGAGCAAGAACGCCTTCGAATTTTACCGCATCACCAATAAGTCGTAAGCAGACGACTCTTGCGCATCAACCCAATGACGCTGACCGGAAGCGGCCTTACATCCCTGATTTTCCGGACGGTTGACCCCCTTCCCGAGTTGACTTGCACCCGCACCGACCCTATAGTGTCGCCCATGAGAACCCTCTTCCTGGCGGATGCGCATCTGCGCAGACCCGACGACGCGAATTACCGGAGAATGCTGGCACACCTCGATGCCCAGTGCGGTCACGTCGACTGCCTGGTCCTGCTCGGGGACATTTTCGATTTCTGGATCGGCAACGGCAGGGTGATCGAGGATCACGCACCGATGATCGATGCGCTGGAACGTCTGCGGCAACACGGCGCGCAGTTGGTCTATGTCGAGGGGAACCACGACTTCCACCTGGGACCGGTCTTCACCGAGAGGCTGAACTGCAGGGTGCTCCCCGACGGCGGGACCCTGGAGATCGACGGCAGGAAAGTCTACCTGGCCCACGGCGACCTGGCCAACCCGCGGGACACCGGCTACCTCTGGCTGCGTCGATTCCTGCGCAGCGCCCTGATTGCCTTCCTGATCCGCAACCTGCCGACCACCCTGCTCGAAAGCATCGCCAAGCTGGCCAGTCGCGAGAGCCGCAAGACCTCAGGCGAGAAACGTCACCGCTGGCCTGCCCGCGACCTGCTGGTCGCATTTGCCCGAAAGCACCTGGCCGCCGGCCATCAGGCCGTCGTCACCGGACACTTTCATCAACCGTTTCATGAGAAGCTGGGAGAAGGAGAGCTCGTGGCGCTGGGCGACTGGATAGAGCAGTACTCCTATGCCGTCTGCGAGAACGGCGTGTTCCACCTGGCGACCTACGCCCCGGCGGACGACACGGCAGATTCACCTGCCTGACTTTTCTCGTCCTCCAGCTGCAACACCAGGTCACGCATCGACATGCCATCAATGGCCTGTTCTTCCGCCCGCCGCAAGGTGGCGGCAACCCCGGCGATCACACCGTCTTCCTTCGTGCTGCGCAAGTCGCTGTAATCCTGACCGGCGACACCGAGACCGCGGATCACGTCCAGCAGCAGAATGCCTTCCAGGGCCCGCGCCGGCTGGTAGCCGCTGCCGGCGTCCTCCAGCGTGATTTCGACGAC
>JBFIMV010000045.1:0-10409 GCA_041611575.1 Desulfuromonadales bacterium
CCGGACCTGGCCGGCGTGCACTTCACCGGGTCGACCTCGGTGTTCCACGGCATGTGGAAGGCGATCGGCGCCAACATCCACAACTACAAGTGCTACCCGCGCATCGTCGGCGAGACCGGCGGCAAGGACTTCATCTTCGCCCACAGCAGCGCCAACGTCGACAAGCTGGTCACCGCCATCATCCGCGGCGCTTTCGAATTCCAGGGGCAGAAGTGCTCGGCCGCCTCGCGCGGCTACATCCCCAAATCGCTCTGGCCGGCGGTCCGCAAGGGCCTCGAGACCGAGATGGCCAAGATCAAGATGGGCCCGACCAGCGACTTCCGCAACTTCTTCAACGCGGTGATCGACAAGTCGGCTTTTGCCACCATCACCGAATTCATCGATGACGCCAAGAACGCCAAGGACGCCGAAGTCATCATCGGCGGCGGCTACGACGACAGCAAGGGCTATTTCATCGAGCCGACCGTGATCCTCACCAGCAACCCGCACTTCCGCACCATGGAAGAGGAGATCTTCGGCCCGGTCATGACCCTGTACGTCTACGACGACGCCAAGTATGAAGAGACGCTGGCGCTCTGCGACAAGACCTCGATCTATGCCCTGACCGGCGCCGTATTCGCCACCGACCGCGCTGCCGTGAGCCTCGCCATGAGCAGGCTGGAGAACGCCGCCGGCAACTTCTACATCAACGACAAGCCGACCGGCGCCGTGGTCGGCCAGCAGCCGTTCGGCGGCGCCCGCGCCTCAGGCACCAACGACAAGGCGGGCTCCTACCTGAACCTGCTGCGCTGGGTCTCGACGCGCACCATCAAGGAGACCTTCGATGCTCCGGAGAGCTTCGGCTATCCGTTCATGGACCAGGAGTAAGCGACCATGTCCCTCTTCAACCTGCTGGTCTCCAAGACCATCATGCACGTGCCGGGGCCGATCGTCGGCTTCTTCGCCAAAGGCTACATCGCCGGCGAGCAACTCGGTGACGCCGTCAGGGTCGTCAAGGGCCTCAATGCCAAGGGGATGATGGCGACCATCGACATCCTCGGCGAGTTCATCAAGCAGAAGGACGAGGCGGTCTTCTTCAAGAACCAGTGTCTCGAGATTCTCAAGGCGATTGACAAGGAGCAGCTCGACGCCAACCTGTCGCTCAAGCCGACCCAGATGGGTCTCGAGCTCGACAAGGAATTCACCTACGCCAATATCCGCGAGATCGTTGCCCTGGCGGCCGCTCTCAACAACTTCGTGCGCATCGACATGGAGGACCATCCCTGCACCGACGATACTCTGGAGTTCTTCCGCCGCCTGCGCGAGGAGTTCCCCGGCCATGTCGGCGTCGTCCTGCAGTCCTACCTGCGCCGCACCCTCGACGATATCGACAACCTGAGCGACGGGCCGCTCAACTTCCGTCTCTGCAAGGGGATCTACAACGAGCCGCGCCAGGTGGCCTACAAGGACATGGCGATCATCAACCGCAGCTTCGTCTGCTGCCTGGAGCAGATGTTCGAGAAGAAGGCCTACGTCGGCATCGCCACCCACGACGAGAAACTGGTCTTCGAGGCGGAGCAGCTGGTCCGGAAGTTCGGCCTGAAGCGCGACGACTACGAGTTCCAGATGCTGCTCGGCGTCGACATGGAGCTGCGCGACCTGATCGTCGAGCGGGGCCATCGCCTGCGGATCTACGTCCCGTTCGGCAAATCCTGGCTGCCGTACTCCAAGCGCCGCCTCAAGGAGAACCCGAGCATCGCCAGGCACGCCCTGAGACAGATGCTCGGCATGAAGCCGAAGTCGGTCTGAAAAGCCTCTGATCCTGAACCCGAAAGGGGGTGACCACTTGCCGGTCACCCCTTTTTTCGTGTATGGTCGCGCGTCCCGCAGTATGGAGAGAACAGTGACGCAGGCAACACTCGCAACGATGTTTCGCCTCTGGTGGCCGCTGGCGGCGACCTGGCTGATGATGGCGGTCGAGGGGCCGTTCCTGGCGGCGGTCATCGCCCGCATGGGCGACAGCGCCGTCAACCTCGCTGCCTACGGCATCGCCTATGCCTTCGGTCTGATCGCCGAGGGACCGGTGATCATGCTGCTGAGCGCATCGACGCGGATGGCGCGGGGGCGCGACGATTACCTGCGCCTGCGGATCTTTGCGCTGCTGCTCTGCGTCGCAGTGACCCTCTTCCTGGTCGTACTGTTGCTGCCGCCGGTTTTTAACCCTCTGGCTGAAACGGTGCTCGGGCTGGAGCCGGCGGTTGCCGGGCGCGTGCACCAGGCGCTGCTCTTCCTGCTCCCCTGGCCGGCGGCGATCGGCATGCGGCGCTTCTGGCAGGGTGTTTTGATCGCCCATCACCAGCCCGGCCGGGTAGCTGTCGGTACCATCGCCCGCCTGGTGGCCATGAGCGGCACGGCCCTGGCCCTCTGGCACATTGATCTTCTGCCCGGCGCAAGCCTCGGGGCCTGTGCCCTGAGCGCCGGGGTGACGGCGGAAGCGCTGCTCACCCGCTACCTGGCGCGCGAGGCGGTCGGCCGTTCCCTGGCGGCAATGGCTGGCGAACCGGTGGCCGGTTCCTATGCCCGGCTGGCGCGTTTCTACCTGCCGCTCGCCATGACGCCGCTGATCGGCCTGAGCATCCACCCGGTGGTAACCTTCTTCCTCGGACACAGTGCCAGGCCGCTCGAATCGCTGGCTGTCATGCCGGTGCTGTACGCCTTGACCTTCGTCTTCCGCGCCTTGGGCCTGTCCTTCCCCGAAGTGGCGATCTCGGCCCTCGGCGATGGCCCGCAGAACCGCATCGTCGTGCGACGCTTCGCCCTGCTGCTCGCCGCCGGTCTGGGCGGGTGCCTGTCGCTGATCGCCTTCACGCCGCTCAACCAGCTATGGTTTGCCGGTGTCTCGGGACTGCCGGCCGAACTGGCCGGGATGGCCCGTCTGCCCTTGCAGATCATGGCGCTTTTCCCGGCCCTGACCGTGGCCGTCGGATACCAGCGGGCGCTGCTGATCGACGCCGGCATCACCCTGCCGGTGACCCTGGCAACGGTCGTTGAAGCCTTGGGAATTTTTTCGCTTCTGGCGCTGTTTGTACTATACTCTTCCCTCCCCGGGGTGACGGCCGCGGCGCTGGCCTATACGGGAGGACGCCTGCTGGCCATCGGTTATCTTTCACGACCCTGCGGCAGAGTTCCGCGGGCCACGCAATCTTCTGTCATCTGATGATCTTTTGAGGTTCTACATGACCGCAACACCAGCACGTTCCGGGACACTCTTTGTCCTCCTGGCGGCCGCCCTCTGGGGGACGACCGGCACGGCCCAGGCCCTCGCCCCGGCCGGGTTCGATCCGAAGGTAATCGGCGCCCTGCGTTTGCTGGTCGGCGGTGTCGCGCTGCTGGGTCTGGCGCTCTACCGCAAGGAACTGGGACGTTTGCGGGAGTGGAACTGGCGTCCGGTCCTGCTGGCCGCGGCCTTCACCGCCAGCTACCAGCTGTGTTTCTTCGCTGCCGTAGCCAAAACCGGGGTCGCCGTCGGCACCATCGTCGGTATCGGCAGCTCACCGATCGCCGGAGGCCTGCTGGGATTGATCTTCCGCGGCGAGAAACCCGGTCGGCGTTGGCTGCTGGCAACCGTGCTGGCAATCCTGGGCTGCAGCCTGCTCGGCTTGAGCGGCGGTGATGTCGCGGTCGACCCGCTCGGCATCCTGCTGGCGATCGGCGCCGGCATTTCCTATGCAGCCTACGCGCTGATGATCAAGGGCTTGCTGGAGAAACATTCGCCGAATGCCGTGATGGCGCTGGTAGTCTGTTCCGGGGCGCTCATGCTCTCGCCGTTGCTGGTCAATTGCGATCTCGACTGGCTGCTTCAGCCGCGCGCGATCGGCGTGGTCCTGCATCTCGGGCTGGCGACCATGGCGCTCTCCTACTGGCTGTTCGCCCGCGGCCTGATGCACGTGCCGGTGGCGACGGCAGTGACCTTGTCGCTTGCCGAGCCGATGACCGCCGCCACCCTCGGTCTTCTCGTCCTCGGCGAGCAGCTCGACGCGCAGGCTTTCTTCGGTATCGCCCTGATCTTTTCCGGGTTGGCGGTGCTGACCCTGCGTCGCCGGCCCACCTTGAAAATTCCGCTCGAAAACGTGGGGTAGTGCATGGTCGACCAGCGGAAAGCCACCTTTTACGCCCTCGGGGCGGTCCTGATCTGGTCGACGGTCGCCTCGGCATTCAAGCTGTCCCTGCGCAGCCTCTCGCCGGCGCACCTGTTGCTTTACGCCAACTTCTTCTCGGTGCTGCTGCTCGGCATTATCCTGCTCTGCCGTGGCGAGCTCGGCCGGGCTCTGCCGAACAGTCGCAGAGAGTGGTTGCTCTCGTCCGGCTTCGGTCTGCTCAACCCCTTCCTCTACTACCTGGTTCTCTTCAAGGCCTTCGATCTGCTCCCCGCCCAGGAAGCCCAGCCACTTAACTATACCTGGGCGATCACCCTGTCGATTCTCGCCGTGCCGCTGCTCGGGCAGCGCCTGGGGTTGAAGGAGCTGCTGGCGATTCTGGTCAGCTACGGCGGGGTCCTGGTCATCGCCACGCGCGGCGACCTGCTCGGCCTGCAGTTCTCGAACCCGTTCGGTGTCGCCCTGGCGCTCGGCAGCACGGTCATCTGGGCCCTCTACTGGATCCTCAATGTCCGCGACCCGCGACCACCGCTGGCCGGCCTGTTCCTCAATTTCCTCTGCGCCCTGCCGATGGTCTTCATCTACTGCCTGCTGTTCACCGATCTACAGCTTCCCGACCGGGCGGGACTGCTGGGCGCGGTCTACGTCGGCTGTTTCGAGATGGGCATCTCCTTCTTCCTCTGGCTGCAGGCTCTCAAGTACGCGGCCAGCGCCTCGCGGATCAGCAGCCTGATCTTCCTCTCGCCATTTCTGTCTCTGATCTTTATTCGTCTGCTCGTTGGCGAAGAGATCCTGCCGTCGACGTTTGTCGGACTGGTTCTGATCGTGGCCGGCCTGCTGTTGCAGCAGATGGTGAAGAAGGGAGACACTTTGCAGCAGTCGCCGTAACATATTTTCGATGTCCCGAAATGCAACAGGCGGCCCGTTCATTCGGGTCGCCTGTCATTGTTACTTATTGTTGAGATGTTTTATTGCTCGGGCGTTGCCTGCTTCCTGCTCTTAAGAACGACCTGCAGTAACCCCAGCAACCCGACAACCGCGAAGAACACCCCGCGCCAGCGCTCCGGCTCCTTTCCTTCGCTCAGGAAGATCACATCGTCTGCCACTTCGAGCCCGGTCTGTTTTGCCAGGTCGAGCAGCTTCTGGCGGTTCCCCTTGGCGATCAGGCCGGCGACGAGCATGCCGGTGATGTCCCGCCGTCCCTGAAATTCCACACCGTGCTGTTCACGGAAGGCCTGTTTCTCAGGAAGGGTGTCTGTCTTGAAATGGTAGTCCTTGAACAGTTGCAGCAGACGCGGGTTACGGGTTTCGACCAGCACGCGGATCTCGTCCTGTCCCGGCACACGGACCAGGGGAACGAGCAGGGCCTCCATTTCGACCGTACCTGAGGTGGAGATCGCCCGGTCCAGATCCTGGAAACCGGCGAAGACCTGGAGCCACTCGCGGGGCGCACCGGACACTTCCAGTTCGGCAATCGTCACCGGTTGCGGTGCCGGGTTGTTGCGCCACAGGAGCAGGTCGCTCCCGCCCAGAAAGAGCAGGAGCAGGCAGACGGCGATCAGGGTATAGCGAAATCGGAGCATGTGTGTTCTCGTCTGGATTGATGGTTGACTTAAGATGAAGAGGGGCCGCCTGCAGGCGACCCCTCTGTTTAGCAGGTTGATTGAGCAGATGCAAGATTACGCTTCAGCGGCATCCTCCACCATGGCGCCCTTCTTCCGGGTGGCCAGGGAGACGAGGACCAGGGCGATGAAGCTGGCCGGGATCGAGATGGCCGCCGGGCTGTTGAAGGCGATCGGCGCGTCGCCCGGGAGCAGGCCGTAGCGCACCCACATGTCCGGCGAGATCAGGATCAGGCCGAGGGCCGAGGTCAGGCCGACGATGATCGAGGCGGACACGCCATGGGCGGTGGTCTTCTTCCAGAAGAGGATCATCAGGATCGCCGGCAGGTTGGCCGAGGCGGCGACGGCGAAAGCCCAGCCGACCAGGAAGGAGACGTTCATCCCCTCGAAGACGATGCCGAGGTAGATGGCGATAGCGCCGATCACCATGGCCGAGATTTTGCCGGCCAAGACCTTCCCCTGGTCCGACATGTTCATGCCGAGGAAGTTGTCCATCAGGTCATGGGCGACCGCGCCGGCCGAGGCGACGATCAATCCCGAGACCGTGCCGAGGACCGTGGCGAAGGCCAGCGACGAGATGACCGCGAACAGCACGACCCCGAAGGAGAGGGCGAGCAGCGGCGCTGACATGTTGTTGTCGGTGATGTTGATGACGCCGTTGGTCATGGCGCCCAGGCCCATGTAGAGAGTCAGGATGTAGAAGAAGCCGATGGCGGCGATGCCGACGATGGTCGACTTGCGCGCAGCGGCCTGGCTCGGCACGGTGTAATAGCGGATCAGGATGTGGGGCAGGGCTGCGGTGCCGCAGAACAGGGCAAGCATCAGCGAGATGAAGTTGAACTTGTCCAGGCCGCTGGCGTTGTCGACCTTGAATTTCAGGCCGGGGCGCAGGATGCGGCTGCCCGGAGTCGGCTTCTGGTAGTAGATCTCGGTCTTCGTGTCGCCGACCTTGACGTACTTCTTGCCCCACAGTACGACGGTGCTGTCCTTGAACTTGTTGAGGTAGGCGAGCGGTCCGAGCGCACCGGTCTGGGCGATCACCTGGCCATCGACGGTGATCTCCTTGATGTGACCGACGGCGAAGAACTTGCCGTCTTCCTTCGGTGCTCCGTTGTACAGCTTGGTGCCGTCGGCCATCTCGGTGACGTACAGCGCTTCGTTCAGGGTGTACCCGCCGGCGCCGTCCTCCGTGAGGTGCCAGACCGTTTCCAGGCCATCCTGGGCCAGCTTGACAAACCCGGCCGCGCCGAACTCCGAATCGAGGCCGGCAACCACCTGGTAGC
The DNA here is from genome assembly GCA_041611575.1 of Desulfuromonadales bacterium. Classification (GTDB taxonomy): domain Bacteria; phylum Desulfobacterota; class Desulfuromonadia; order Desulfuromonadales; family BM103; genus JBFIMV01. The sequence goes on from JBFIMV010000045.1 coordinate 7,042, forward strand.
CGTCAACCTGGAGGCTGCCATCGGCAACGATGGCGGTAAGGGTCGCAAACTTGTGGTATTCCTTGGTCCCCCCCTGGTTCGGCTCGGTGCCGAGCCCACGGTACAGAACACTGATGACGACGAAAGTCGAACAGATCAGCAGCAGCGCACCCTTGAAGAACTGCACGTAGGTGGTGGAAGCCATGCCGGCGGTGGCGACGATGATGGTGACGACGACGCCGACGATGCAGACGCCGACCCAGTGCGGCAGGCCGAGCAGCGGCTGCACCAGCACGCCGGCGCCGACCATCTGCGGGATCAGGTAGAAGACCGACACGACCAGGGTCGAGATGGCGGCGGTCAACTGGATCGACTTGGAGTTGAACTTGGAGTCGAGGGCGTCGGTGAAGGTGTACTTGCCGAGGCGCTTCATCGGCTCGGCCACCAGGAACAGGGCGACCATCCAGCCGGCCAGGTAGCCGATCGAGTACATCCAGCCGTCGAAGCCGGCGGTGGCGATCATGCCGCAGATGCCGAGGAAAGAGGCGGCCGAGAGATAGTCTCCAGCGAAAGCGACGCCGTTGGTGAACCAGTGGATGTTACCGCCCGCGGCGTAGTAGCCCGATGCGGAGGTTGTCCGTCGGGCCAGATAGAACGACAGGCCGAGGACGAACAGGACGAAGGTGATGAACAGGCCGATGGCCAAAGGTGATTGTGTGTAGATCATGACGGTTCCCTCCGGGTCAGTTCAGGCGCTTCTCGGCGGCCGTGCAGAAGTGGTTGTAGACGATTGCCAGTACGAACGCGAAGAGAATCAGGAAGAAGCCGTAAAGTACCGCCAGGGTCTGGCCGAAGTAGATGTTCTGCATCAGCTCCGGGCTTGCCGCGTTGATAACGACGAAGCCGCAGTAGGTGAGGGTGTAGACGATGAACATCGAGATACCGAGGCGGGTCTTGTAGCTGGCGGCATTGTCCTTGCCAAGCTTGACTGCGGGTCCGTGGGCCATGGATTGTGACTCCTTCTAAGGTGTTTTTGCCTAACTTCTCTCCGAAATGACTATATTTGGTAATCGGCTGCCAAGAATAAGGCGGAGCCTTATGTGCTGCTCCGCATGAAATGTTTTCCCTGCAATGCCGGCATGTCCCGGGCCGACAATTTTCCTTGATAACAGGGCCTTAAGACGAATATTGAGAAATTGTTAAGGGTACTTATTCGTGATAAACGACCACATGATGTGGTGGTAAATTTTGCGATATGATACGTCGTTCTAAATTCATGTCAACAGAAAACTTCGCGGAAAATGTTGTCCTGACAGGCTTTGAGGCATGAAAAGCTTGGAATCACTGAATGTTTGGTCGTGAAGGAAATTTTTTTGACTGCAGGGTAAAAAAATGTTTTATCTTATAGGTTAAAAGATTAGAAATATGGTTATCGGCGAGACATACCGGTGTTTTCTTTTCCCGTGGGAAGCGGGCATGATAAGTTCAAGTTCAGACAGGCGGCCCGATATGCGGTGGAGGAATGACAACATGATCTCTTACAAGGTGGTGGAGCTGTCGTTGGTGACAGACGAGACGATCGAACAGGCACTCAACCTTTGGACGGCGCAGGGCTGGCAGTTCGACCGTCTGCAGTTCGTCGTCGGTGAGGCCAGCCGGCGGCCGACCATGGCCTTTGTTCTGTTCGTCAGGGAGGAGGCGGACACCGCCTGACAGGGTTCAATCCTCGCTGCTGTCGATATCGCGGTAGCTGATGGTCTTGCGCGGGTCAGAAGACGGCGTCGCGCCGCAGTGACGGCAGGCCGCTTCCGTTGGTTCGTCTTCAACGGATTCGATACTTTCCAGTTCTTCGGGTGCCCCCCTGCAGTTGCAGTACCATTTGCGATAAACAGTCATTGTTCTCCTCCTCTCTGTGTTGAGAGGCACGGGTACATGCCTGTCACCCCATTATGTCATGGAACGGGTGCATGACAAGCCCCGCAGAGAAAACGGCCCCTGGCAGAAATGCCAGGGGCCGCAGTATTGGCGCGCTTTGGTCCTCTGTCGAACTATTTGCGCTGGAAGTCGCTGGCGTTGAAGCTGTAACGGAAGTTCATGTGGTCGGTATAGGTCCCCTCGAGGATGGCGACCACGTCTTCGGTGAAGACCAGCTCCTCGTCGGTCGGGATGACGAAGACCTTGACCGGCGAATCCGGCGTGGTGATCACGTTCTCCGTTTTGCGCGTCATGGTTTTGCGGTTCTTCTCGCGGTCGAGGATGATGCCCATGAACTCGAGCCCCTCGAGAGCTTTTTCGCGGATCAGCCAGCCCATCTCGCCGACGCCGGCGGTGAAGACAACGGCATCTATGCCGCCGACCGCCGCAGCATAGGCGCCGATATATTTCTTGAGGCGGTAGGCTTCGACGGCGAGGGCCAGCTTGCAGCGCGCGTCGTTGTCGTTCTCGATCGCCTCGATCACGTCGCGGCGGTCGGTGAACTGGCCGGTGAGGCCCAGGATGCCGGACTTCTTGTTGAGGATGCTGTCGATCTCCTTCGCCGAGAGCCCCTCCTTCTCCATGATGAAAGCCGGGATCGCCGGGTCGATGTCACCGCAGCGGGTTCCCATGACGGCCCCTTCGAGCGGGGTCAGGCCCATCGATGTGTCGACGGAGACGCCGTTCTTGATCGCCGAGTGGGAGACGCCGTTGCCGATGTGCATGGTGATGATGTTGCAATCCTTGGGCGACTTGCCGAGCAGGACGGCGGCGCGCTTGGACACGTAGAGGTGGCTGGTGCCGTGAAAGCCATAGCGGCGCACGCCGTACTTCTCGTACCACTCGTGGGGGAGCGCATACATGTAGGCCTCTTCGGGCATGGTCTGGTGAAAGGCCGTGTCGAAGATGGCGATGTGCGGCACGTCGGGGAGGACCGACTGGGCAGCCTCGATGCCCGAGATGTTTGGCGGGTTGTGCAGCGGCGCAAGGTGCTGAACGGCCTTGATGGCGTCGAGCACCGACTCGTCGATCCGCACCGAGCAGGTGAATTTCTCGCCCCCATGGACGACGCGGTGGCCGACTGCGGAGATCTGGCTCATGTCGCTGACCACGCCGTATTTTTTATCGATCAGGATCTTGATGATCAGGTGGATGGCGACCTTGTGGTCAGGGCATTCGTATTCTTCCCGGTAGGTGTCGCGGCCGGGAACCTCGTGGATGATGAAGGAGTCACCGATGGTGACGCGCTCGACCATCCCTTTGGCGATGACTTCTCTCTTCTTCCAGTCGTACAATTGGTACTTGACCGAGGAACTGCCGCAATTGAGTGCGAGTATGTCCATGAATCGTGTCCTCCTGAATACGAGATTCTGAAATGTTCAAATTCGGGGATATGCGAATTGCTGACTTTAAGA
>JBFIMV010000046.1:0-10368 GCA_041611575.1 Desulfuromonadales bacterium
GCAGAAAACCGTCCGGAGTCTGCTCCATCAGGGTGGTGTAAGACTGAACCCGGTTGCCGGCAAGCCAGGAGGCTACCCCGAGCGTGCGACCGACCAGCTCCGCCCGGTAGACGTTCGGTTTCTCCGTGGCGGCAAGCTGCAACCTGCCGGCCGCAAGCTTCTTGAAAACCAGGAAATCCATGTAGTAGGAGAGGTTTTCGCCGACCAGGTTCGGAACGGTCTGCGCCGGCAGGCGTTCGCAGAAGCCCGGCGCGACACCCAGAAGCAAAAAAAGCTGCAAGCCGATCAGCAATAGCGGGAAATGCTTTATTTTCACAGGAAGAGACCTCCGAAGAAGAGGGCGTAGGCCGACAACAACACCAGTCCGCGTCGGCGGTCAAGCAGCAGGCCCGGCTTCACCAGGGACAAGAGGCCGACCAGCAACAAGCAGAAACCGAGCATGATCGGATAATCGAGGGCCAGAAGGCGCGATTCGATGGTGATCGGTCGAATCATCGGACAGAGACCGAGGACGAAGAGAAGGTTGAAGATGTTGCTGCCGATGACGTTGCCGACGCTGATATCCATCTCGCCCTTGCAGGCGCTCACCACGGAAGCTGCCAGCTCCGGCAGGCTGGTCCCCAGGGCGACGATGGACAGGCCGATGATCAACTCGGAGACACCGAGGAGGGTGGCGATCATGACCGCCCCCCGCACCATCAGTTCGGCGCCGGCACCGAGGCCGACCATGCCGAGCAGGACCAGCAGCATATCACGACCGCGACTGCCGGAAACGACGTGAATCGCCTTCCTGACCTCGCCGTCTTCGGGGACGACCGGCTCGCGCGCGGTCATGACGCAGTAGGCGATAAAGATCAGCAGACCCAGGAACAGCACCAACCCGTTGTCAAAGCCCAGTACGCCGTCGAATGAGAAGGCGTACATGGCCAGAGAGGCGACCAGCATGATGGGCACCTCGCGGACCAGGGTGGAGCGTGAGACGGCGATCGGCGTGATCAGGGCGGCAACGCCGAGGATCAGGCCGATGTTGGCGATGTTCGAACCGACGATGTTGCCGGCAGCGATTGAGGATGAACCGCGCACAGCGGCGAAGAGCGACACCATCAGCTCCGGCATGCTGGTGGCAAAGGCCACCACCGTCAAACCGACCACCAGCGGCCTTACGCCGTAGGACAACGCCAGGCGCGAACTCCCCGTCACCAGGTATTCCGCGCCATAATAAAGCAGCAACAATCCCGCCACGACCAGAATGGCACCGAGCAACATTTCAAATTCCCTTGCGGTTGACGTCCGGCGCAGCTCCGCCGAGGTTCCAGTTTAATCGTTGTGCGCGGCGCTGTCGAGGGTCGTACCGGGAGATTGATTTTCTTGACTTTGCCAGTCGCCCGGCATTAAAATTCATATATTCAATTATTTTTCAAGGATGGGTCACGATGGACGTTGAATTCGACAAATCGATCAATCTGGATCGCGAAGCGGAAATTTTGAAAGTTCTTGGGCATCCGGTGCGACTGAAAATCGTGGCCGGGCTGATGTCCCAATCATGTAATGTGAAGAAAATCTGGGAGTGCCTTGAACTGCCCCAGGCGACCGTTTCGCAGCATCTCGCCCTCCTCAAGAACAAGGGGATCATCGAGGGCAAGCGTGACGGCGTCGAGGTCTATTACCAGGTCATATCCGAGGAAGCACGCAATACGGTCACCGCACTCATGCAAGGGTATGCCTGCGGCTGACCCTGCGCTAACATCTGCTGCATAAAACGGGGACGCACCTTCTGGTTTGCGTCCCCGCTTGTTTTCCCGCCAGCCGAAACTTTGGCTCAGCATCCATGACGCTAACGAGGCTTTTCCGCCAGCGCCATGATCACCTCATAACTTGCCGGCAGGCCGTCGATACAACGAAACGTCTCTTCGTAGTACCTCATCATCGCCTGCATCACCTGGCGCGAGGCAAGCCCTCTGGGACGTTCGACGGACGCATTGCCGGCACCGATCCGCTTCAGCTGCCGCAACAGTTCCGGAACCTCCGCATGGAATTCAACCTCAAGGTAAACATCCATCTCGCCACAGACCAGGCCAGCCGCCTGCAGCGCCACGGCAACCTGTTGCCGCGTCGGAAAATCGTGAACATGGGACATTAAACCTGGTCCGCTATTTGCGATCGCACGGCGATGAGATTCGCGCAGCTCAAAGAGCGTCTCTTCGCCGAACAACGCGAGCGCGAAGACTCCTCCCGGCGCAAGCACCCTGGCCACCTCCTTAAACGCACCGCAGAGATCCTCAACCCACTGATAGACCGAACTGGAGGCCACGCAGGAAAAGGCGGCATCGGCAAAGGGAAGGAAGCGTGCGTCACCATCGCAGGCCATCACCCCGGGCTGACGGGCCAGCGCTTTGCGGGTCATTTCATGCGCGAGGTCCATGACGACCAGCTCTTGCGCATGGTCGACCTGACGAACGGCAGTCATCAGGGCGCCGGTGCCGGTCCCGACATCGAGCAGCGGGCCGGAAAACGGCATCCGCGGAACGAGTCGCGCACGCAGCTGATCGACGACGCGCTGCTGAACCGCCGCGTAACGGTCGTAATCATCAGCATGAGCGGAGAAGTTGCCGCTCACCCGCCTGCGGTCAATGCGCCGTGCCGGGTTCACAGGCAGAACTCCGTGATCCGGGCGGCGACTTCATCCGGCCTGCTGAGAAACGGGCAGTGCCCCACATCATCCAGTTCGACGATACGACCATCCGGCAGAATCCCAGCCATGTATCGACCGGCCATGACCGGAGTGATGCGGTCCAGCCGACCGTGAATCACGAGGGTCGGCTGGCATACAGCGGGCAGGAGATGGCGCTGGTCCTGATGCTCCAGCAGGGAAAGCAACGCGGCGGCAGAGTCCTTGTCCGGCAGCTTTCCGCGTTTGATGGCAAATTCGCGAATGACGTGCAGGCGTTCCCGCGAAATTTCTTCCTGGTCAAATGCGAGCAAAAAGAACTCACCGAGAGTCGCCTCGAAGCGCCTTGCCAGGTTGCGCGCCAGGGTCCGGACCTGCGTGGCCGGCAGTCCGGCAGTCCAATCGGCCAGGTTGGTGAAACGCGGGGTCGTGCTGAGCAGGATCAGCCTGTCAACCGAGAGGCGCGAACGGGACGCCAACTCAAGGGCCAGCATGCCGCCGAGGGACCAGCCGGCCAGGCAGACAGGACGTCCGACCTCCGCAGCGATCCAGGCCGCCAGGTCGCCGGCCATTTCGCCCAGCGAGTCCGGACAGCATGGGTCTGAGTCGCCGTGTCCGGGGAGGTCGGGAATCAACAAACGGAACGACCCCGACAGCTTCTGCGCCAGCTCGGCAAAGACCGCCGCCGACATCGACCAGCCGTGCAGCAGGACGAGAGGACGCCCCTCGCCGATCTCGCACCAGGCAAGGCGACGGCCATCCGGGAGAGTGTAGTGTGCCCTGGTCACCCGGCATCCCCCCTGAATGCATTGATAATTTTCCGCGAAGCCGACAACAGGTCGTCAGGCTCATGGGTCGCCATCACCGTGGCCCGCAGACGGCAGGCCCCGGCGACGACCGTCGGTGGCCGGATCCCCTGCAAAAAAACTCCTTCGTCGAGCAGTCGGCGGGTCAGCCTCATGGTCGGCTCCGGGTGCCGCGTCAGGACGGGGATGATCTGCGTCATGCTGCCGAGCAGGTCCAGCCCCCCGGCCTGCAGCTGTCCGGCCAGCAAGGCACGGTTTTTCTCCAGCTGCTGCCTTAACCTCAATCCGGAATCGCTGTCCACCAGGTCGAGGGCGGCCATGGCAGCCGCTGGTACGCCGGGCGGCAGGCTGGTCGAGAAGATGAAGGAGCGGCTGCGATTGATCAAGGTGTCGACAACCGCCCGTTCGGCAGCCAGGTAAGCGCCGGCGCAGCCGAGGGCCTTGCCCAGGGTCCCCATGTGCAGGTCAATCCGGTGCAGGCAGCCGCAATGCTCGCCGGTCCCCCGCCCTGTCGCTCCCAGGACACCCGTCCCGTGAGCGTCGTCGACCATCAGCAGGGCATCGTGATTTTCCTTGAGTTCGCACAGCCTCTCGAGCGGCGCCAGGTCACCGTCCATGCTGAAGACGCCGTCGGTGACAATGACCCAGCGCCCCCTGCGCTGCGGCTTCTCCTGCGCCATCAATGCGCCGAGCGCGTCGACATCGCAATGCGGGTAGATGACCGTCCTGGCGCGGGAGAGTCGGCAACCGTCGATGATCGAGGCGTGATTGAGTTCATCCGAGAAGATGACATCGTCCGGGCCGAACAAACCCTGGAGGATACCGGTATTGGCGGCGTATCCGGAGTTGAAGAGGAGAGCGGCTCCGGTCCCCTTGAAGGCGGCGAGACGTTCCTCGAGGGCTGCATGAGGCGGCAGGCTCCCGGAGATCAGTCGACTGGCGCCCGAACCGGCGCCGTATTGCCGGGTGGCTTTGACCATGGCCTCCACCAACGCGGGGTGATCGGCGATGCCGAGGTAGTTGTTCGAACACAGCAACAGGACCTCACGGCCTGCGACATGGACCTTCGGCCCTTGCCCGTCCTCAACCGGGCGCAACGTGCGCAGCATCCCCTCTCCAGCCAACTTGTCCAGCTCCATCTGCCATTGACTCATCATTCACTCCAGAACGTCGGCGGATAAATCCTGCCGAGGGCGTTGCACAGCACCGGGCGGAACTCGAGGTAGTCGCTGAGGGTGTCGAGGGTCGTCCCCGGATCGACAAAAAACACCCGCCCGCCACGCGGGTCACCCGACTCCTTGAGAGCCGTGATCCTCTGATAGCCGAATTGCGGATCGGCAACGTAACCTGTGATGTAAGCAGGATCGTCCGACCAGCAGACCTCGGCGACGATGCCGGGGGCGGACAGGACCTTGGCTGCCAGGACAAGGGCTTCGGCGACACGGTGGTGGCCCAGTCCGGCAGCAGCCAGCATGGATTCGATCGCCGGCCTCACCGAAGCTTCCAGGTCCATGCGGCTGACCCTCACTCCGCGACCGGCATCGGTTTCGAGACGCTCGCCGGTCCGGGCATTCATGATGACTGCCCCGCGCATCACTGTGCCGTCTGGCCCCGGGCCGGCGGCAAGCAGCTCAAGGGCGAACGAAGCGGCTTCAAGGCTCACTCCGGCCCGTGTCAGCAGTTGTTTTGCCAGCCGCCGGCCGCTTTGCCAGTCGCTGACCTCAAATGTGGCAACATCGGGCAGAGACACGAGACGGATGCTTGCGGGATCGAGGCGCTCCAAGCTACAATGCACCTCGTCCGGGAGAGCGCCGGCACCTTGCATGGCACGGGTCACCATGGTCGTGGTCGCAGCAACGACCTCGCCTTCGGCGACGATCCGTTCCGCCCCGCAGAGATGATGTCCACAGAGCGACGCGCGCATGCGCAATGAGATGAGACGGGAGTCCATGGGTCACGAAACTATCATCGGCCGGGCGGCTATGTCAACCACAACAGCAGTCATGGTTTACCTTTGGCCCAATGTCCTGCTTCAATACCCGATGACAATCATTTCAAAGAGTTAACTACACGAGGAATACCCGTTGATGTTCAAAAACCTTCTTGTCGTGCTGTTCGGTGTCTACCTTGCGGCAACCTTCGGCTACCTGGTCCACACGCTCTGGCGACGGCCAGTCATCGCCAGGCTCTCCCTCCTGCTGGTCGGCGCCGGCGTCATGCTTCAGACAGCGCTGCTGGCTCATCGCTGGTGGGCTGCCGGCTACCTGCCGGTGACCAACCTGTTTGCCACCCTCTTCTTTTTCAGCTGGTCCCTGGCCCTGATCTACCTCTACTTTGAACTGCGCTACCGCATCCGCGCCACCGGCCTGTTCGTCATGCTCCTCAACCTCGCGTTGCTCGGCGGGGCGCTGCCGAGGAACACCGCCGTCTCGCCATTGATTCCGGCCCTCGACACGCCGCTCTTCAGCCTGCACATCATCTTTTCCTTTGTCGGCTATGCATTTTTTGCCATGGCCTTTTCGATTGGCGCCCTCTACCTCTGCCAGGTACGTCTGCAAACCGACCTGCTGCCGGACCTGGCGACCCTGCGCCGCATCAACGAGGAAGCGATCTTCCTGGGCTTCGGCCTCTTCACCCTCTGCATGGTCGCCGGCAGCCTCTGGGCGCATATCGCCTGGGGGCACTGGTTCAGCTGGAACATCAAGAGCGTCTGGTCCATCCTGGTCTGGATATTCTATGCCGGCATGTGTCACGCCAAGTTCGTACGCCGCTGGCAGGGGAGCGTCTATGCATGGCTCTCCATCGTCGGCTTCGGCATAGTCATTTTCACTTATCTCGGCATCGGCCTGTTGCTCGAAAGCAACCATCCCCTGGAGTAGCATGATGGATATCCCGGCTGCGCATACCAAATCATGGCCGCGACGGCTCTGGGAGTTCGGCTGCTCCCTCAAGCTGGCCATCGTGCTCGCCTCGCTGGCGACCCTGCTGATCATGGGCGGCTCGCTGGTGATGCATTTCAACCCTGGGGTTTTTGGCGGCATGGACCGGCAAACCATGGGAGTCTGGCTGCCGTGGGCCTGGCAGCAATCCCCGCACCTCGTCTGGTGGGTGCCGCTGAGCGGCATCTGCCTCGCATTGCTGGGCGTCAACACCCTCTGCTGCCTGATCGACTGGATCCTCACGTTCACCCGCCGCTGGCGCAAGACCGGCGAGTACCTGATCCACACCGGTTTCATCCTGCTGGTGATCGCCTACCTCTGGGGGAGTCTTTCCGGGTACCGTTCCGGCCCGCATGCGATCTTTCCGGGCGAACGCCTGGACATCCCGAAGATGCCGGGCCTCGTTCTGCACCTCGAGGAATTTGCCCCGCGATTCAGCGCGCAGGGCCAGCCCCTCGACATGGTCAACCGTGTCGCGCTCTGGCAGAATGACCAACTGATCGCCAGAACCGAGCTGCGCATCAACCACCCGTTGCTCTACGACGGGCTGGTCATCCTGCCCACATCCCTCGGCCAGGCCTTGACCGGATTCCGCTTTCACCTGCCCCCGCGCGGCTTCGTCAACCTGGAGGCAGGCAGTCGCCTGGAACTTGACAATGGCACAATCCTCAGCATCGACAAGTTGCTGGCCGACGCCAGGCAGACGAGCAGCGGCGGAATCATCCCGCTCAGTGACAGGCTTGGCAATCCGGCGATGCAGGTCACGCTGCTGGCGCCGTCAGGCCGGTCCTGGCAGGGATGGTATTTCCTGCGTGGTCGGCCGCCCGCCGCGATGGTGGACGCAGGGGCTCTCCTGCAACCGATCGAACCGATATTCCGCACCTACAGCCTGCTGACCGTCAATCGCGACCCGGCCGGCAAACTGGCCCTCATCGGCAGTCTTTGCCTTTCAATCGGTGTTGTCCTGGCTTTCTTCTCCTTCTATCGAAAACGTTCCAGGGGCGACAGACCGGAAGTATGATTGTTTTCATACTTGTCTAAGCTTACGTACTCCGTTATTATCAAACGGGTTTAATGATCGTCGTTGTGCTTTGCAGGCCTGATCTATTCAACGACAAACTTCCTGAATTGAATAAACTTATGCAGAGACTCTGGCTCATATGCTTTTGTCTGGGGACGTTTCTTGTCGCGCTAAGCCTGCCGGCTGAAGCACGACTCTCCGTCGGCATAGCTCCAACTACGGCCCTCAGCCGGGCCGATCAAGCGGCCCTTGACCGCCTGGGAGATCAGCTCGGCGAGACTGCGGGTACAGCAGTGACGTTCCGCCGCTTCGAAGACGGCAACGTGCTTGCCGACTGGCTCCTGCGGTTCATGGAACTCGACGCGGCAATCGTCGAAACGGATTTTATCCGCCGAGTACCGGCGGGAACTCTGCTTCGTCTTGCAGACCTCCATCCACAGGATCGATCTCAGGGCCGGACTCTCAGCCTGGTCGTTCGCCGCACCGATGATGCCGACCGGGTGGCGGCGCTCCGCGAGGCCTTCATGGCCATCGACGCCAGCGCTCAGGACCGCAAGTTGTTGGCCCGGCTGAACATGGAGGGTGTCACAGCCCCCGGCGAAGCCCTGAAAAAACGTGTCGTCAAGTCGGCGCCACCACCGAAGCCAGAACCGGCACAGCCCCCTCCGCAAAAGGTGGAAGCTCCCGCCGCAGCGCAAACTGTCCCGCCACCTCCGGCCCCTGCCCCGGCTCAGATGAGTCCCCCACCCTCGCCTGCTCCGGTTGTGGCGACAGCTCCGCCTTCTGCTCCGGAAAAAACCACTCCTGAGCCGCCCCCGATGGCCACGAAGACGGAACCACAGGCACCTCAACTGGAACCTGCGGCCGTTGAGCCACCCAAGACCGTTGCGCCCGCCAGCGTCGATGCTCCGAGCGCCACACCGGCCAAGGATGCCGAAACACCTCCCCCCTCAGCCAAGGCCGAGGCGCCGAAGGTTGTTGTCACTCCGGAAAAGTCGACCGGCAACAAGCGACTGGTGTTGTTCGCCGCGCTGCTGATCCTCGCCGCAATCGTCATCAAGGCCATCCTCTTCGCCCTGCGCTGGCACCTGAAGCGGCAGCAAGCCGCCGCGCGCGCAGAGACTCCGGCCGCTGAACCGTTTACCGCTCCTGCACCGACAAGAACCGTAACCCCTGAGCGAGTATCCGTAACTGCTGAGCGTGTATCCCTGCCGATCGAACCCGTTCCCGCTCCCGCCCCGCCTCCCCCAGCGGCGGCAAAGGTTGCAGAGGAGCTCCCCATCGAAGCCGGACGCCTCGGTCCGGGGAAGGTGCCGGCCCTGCTCAAGCGCTGCGCGGACCTTCCCGAACCCGTGGTCCTGCGCGTCCGGAAAGACTCGTGCGAAAAGCTGGTCTTCTTCGCCGGAGGGAAAGTCGCGGGAGCCCTGACGCAGAATACCGCCGAATCGGCTTCGGCCATGCGCTGGAAAAAACTCGGCAGCCTGCTGGTTCGCGAAGCACTGATTTCAAAGGAGGAGCTCAACCAGGGGCTGGAACTTCTCGATCAACAGCCGGGGCTGCGACTCGGCGAAGCCTTGCTCAAACTTGGTCACATCGATCTCAACCGTCTGCGGCCGGCCCTGACACGCCAGGCCAAGGTAACGCTCTACTCTCTGATTCTTTTCCCAGAAGGGCATTACGAGATCTTTTCCGGCGACGGCCAGATCCCCCCGGAGGAGAGCGTCGCCCTGGACATCAATGAGCTGATCAAAGAGGCGTCGACCCACCAGGCGGAATGGACCACCATCCGCAAAACCCTGCCAAAACTCGGCATGATTCTCGACTTCACGACCACCGGTCGCGACAAGGTGGCGAACGTCAGCCTCTCCACCCAGCAGGAGGCCATTCTGTCCCTGACAAACGGCCAGAGGACCATCAACGACCTGTGCAATGAGTCCTCGCTGATGGATTACGAAGTCTATCGGTTCCTGTACATGATGGTAAAAGCAGGCGTTCTCGACAAGAGGGCCACCTGATTACGGAAGGCGGTGCCAGCATGCGCTTCAAGCAGCACACGATCCTGATTGTCGACGAAGCGGCCCAGAGACGCCGCCACCTCAAGTCGATGCTTCTGGAGAGGGAAGACGAGGTCCTTGAAGCGGAAACCGTCGAGGCGGCGCTGGAACAGATGCAGCGGCATGTCATCTCCCTGGTCATCACGGAAACCGAGCTGCCGACCCGCAGCGGGCTCTACCTGCTGCAGAAGATCAAGCAGCAATACCCGGACACCGAGGTTATCCTCACGACGCATAACGCCTCATCCTTCAGCCTCCTCCAGGCTTTGCGCCACGGGGCCTTCGACTTCATCGTCCGCCCGATCGACACCTCGGAGATCCTCTTCAACGTCATTGACCGGGCCTTCTCGCAGATCGACTTGCGCATCCAGAACCAGAAGCTGCTGGTTGAACTCGAGCAGCGCAACCTGGCGATGGCCCAGGCCCTCAAAATGATGACCGCCCTGAGCGAAGCCATCGAAAATATCAACTCGGCCATCGAGGTCACCGATCTTCTCGGGCGATTGCTCGATGAAGCGCTCGAGGCCCTTGAAGCGCGTCGCGGCCTGCTTGCGCTGATTCGCGGCAGCCGCAACCAGTTCGGCATTAAAATGAGTCGTGGCGTACCGGCGGAATTCGCCCAACTGCACCACGAGGCCCTCCCCGAGGGGCTGTTGCTCGACATCGCCCGCAGCGGCAACCCCGTGTTCGTCGCCGACACATTACCTCACTACATGGCGAGCCGCGTCTCGCTCGCTGAGCAGCCGCTGGTTGCCGATCCGGGCCTGCTCGCCGTACCCCTCTACCACCGCGACCGCGCGATCGGCCTGCTCGTGCTCTTCGGCCACGGCGACGGCTCTCCCTTCACCGAACAGAACCTGCAGTTCCTGGTGCAGCTGGC
>JBFIMV010000047.1:0-10317 GCA_041611575.1 Desulfuromonadales bacterium
ATTGCCGCCCGCATCAGCAGCGCGCCGATGTGGATGCCCAAGGAGCCCCTCAAGGGCGACAAGATTACCGGTTGGGCCGATTTCAGGAAGAAAGGCATCTACAATACGGAGAAATACTCTTATAAGAAAAACTGGGGCAAGTTCAAGACCGAGACCCAAAAGTTCGAGTTTTACGGAGTTTCCCTGAAAAAAGTTCTTGGCGAGTATGCCGAAAAGCACAAGATCAGTATAGACGAAGGCCTTGAGTTGACCGGGTATGTCGCACGCGGCGAACTCGCCTTCGTGCCACATTACGAACCGCCGAAACGCCACGGGAGCTACAGTGACTATCCTTTCGACTTCGTCGACTACAAGTCCAAGCTCAACCGTGAAGGGCGTTCCCAGAACTTGCCGGGCTACCAGGAATTCAAGAAAATTGATGCTGGCGACGATTCCTGGGAAGACGTACTGAAGATGAACCCGGCCGACGGCAAGAAACTCGGTCTCAAGACTGGCGATACGGTCCGGGTCTCCTCGATGACCGGCTCGATTGTCACGACCCTGAAGCTCTGGGAAGGGATCCGTCCCGGTACGGTCACCAAGTGCTTTGGCCAGGGACACTGGGCCTATGGCCGGGTGGCTGCCAAAGACTACGCCAAGGCCCAGCCGCGAGGCAGCAACAACAACGAACTGCTGGTCGACGACTACGATCGCCTGAGCGGCTCATCGGCCCGCAACGGCGGCTTCACCGGAGTCAAGATCGAGAAGGTTTAAACTTCCCCTGGCTGACGATAAGGAGACGATACGATGAAAAAATATGGAATGGTCATAGACCTGCACCAGTGCGTCGGCTGCGGAGCCTGTGCCCTGGCCTGCAAGAACGAAAACAACACCCAGACCCGGGCCGATGGCCAGAGTTTCAACTGGGCCGACTTCGTCATGAAGACCGAAGGCACCTTCCCGAAAACCAGGTACACGCAGATGCCGGTGCTGTGCAACCACTGCACCAAGGCCCCCTGCGTGGAGAACTGTCCGGTAACGCCGACGGCGATGTTCAAGGCGGACGACAACACCACCCTGCACAACCAGGAGCGCTGCATCGGCTGCCGGGCCTGCCAGATGTCTTGCCCGTACAGCAACGAGACCCTGGATGACGCCAGCAATCGGGGCGAGAGCTACAGCGTCATCAGCTTCAACGCCTTCAAGAAGCCGACCCAGCCGCTGTGGCACGACGAGACGGCCCTGATCGCCGGTTGCACGGCGTCCGGCGCTGAAATTGCGGCCAAAACCGGGGCGCTGCCGCCTGATGCGAACATGTACGCGTCGGGCGACTACCAGCCGGTGCGTAAGGCCGGCGTGGTGGAGAAATGCATCCTCTGTCATCATCGCACCACCGCCGGGGAACAACCGGCCTGCGTCGAGGCCTGTCCGGCCAGCGCGCGCATCTTCGGTGATCAGAACGACCCCAAGAGCGCGATTGCCCAGGCACTCAAGCAGCACAAGGCAACCCGTCTGCAAGAAAAAGAAGGCACGGAGCCGAATGTTTTCTATGTTCGGAGTTACGACAACCCCAAGGCATGATAGTCTGATGCCAGGCTCACGGGGGCGGGATCGATGACCCCGCCCCTTTCTCAACTGAGGTATGAATGAGTGATCTCCCGAAAAGAAGCCATCTACGCCACCTGGCCCGGGCGGACGTTTACCGGCTATTAAGCGCCTGTTTCTACCAACCCGAGGAGGCTTTTCTCGAAGAGGAGCTCTTTGGCCAACTGAAAACCGCCATGGCGGTCGCCAGCCCGCGCTTGGTGCCGGAAGCGGCCGCGCTGGAAGAGGCGTATCGGGGCGCGGGTCAGGACAACCTGGTGCTCGATTATACTCGCCTGTTCCTCGGCCCTTTCGATATCCTGGCCAAGCCCTACGGCTCGGTTTATCTCGACGGCGAAAAGATCGTCATGGGCGATTCGGCCCTGCAGGCCATGGCTCTGTACGGTGACGGTGGCTTCGAGGTGGCGGAAGATTTCAAGGAGATGCCCGACCATGTCGCGGTCGAGCTGGAGTTTCTCTATCTTCTCTCGTTCCGCATCGGTCAGGATGGGGATGTGGGGGGACGCGCGCCTCTGATGGCTCTGAAGCGCAGATTCCTCACCGAGCACCTGGGGGACTGGTTCAGTCTCCTGGCCGCAGCCATCCGCCAGGGCGCCGAAACCGATTTTTATAAGCAGCTTGCCGATCTGACCGAGCAGGTTCTGCGCGAAGACCTGCAGGAACTGGCCGAGGCCGTTTAGAGACGATGATTTCATCCCTTGGCAGCCATGCTCTGAGAGCTTTGACACCGCAGACGGCGGTCACTGTCGACCGTTCGCGCTGCGTGCGGCACCGCTGCAAGCGCAACGCGTGCAGCCTCTGTCAGGACGTCTGTCCGAGTGGCGCGGTGCGCTGGGATGAAACGGGTTTGCAGGTTTCCTCCAGCCTTTGTACGCAGTGCCTGCGCTGCCTGTCGGTCTGTCCGACGGCCGCGCTGCGCTCTCCGGAGTTCTCCCTGCTGCAAACCCTTGCCGACCTGGCGGCCCATCCGCAACCGGTTCTTGGTTGCCACCGGTTTGCCGACGCGGAAGCTCACGCCCGCACCACCTGCCTGGGTCATTTGGCCCACCCCGAACTGCTGCTGCTGTTGGCGCTGGTTTTCAAGGACGGGCTGCAGGTCAATCTGACGAGCTGCAAAGATTGCCCGAACGGTCATGTCCTCGACGGAATCCTCGCGACTCATGCCCTGCTGGCAACCCTACAGCCTGGTCACAAAGTACGTCTCGTTCAAGACCGGCAAGATCTGAAATTTCAGCCGGCGTCGCTTTCGAGGCGCGAACTATTTAGTTTCTTCCGCGAGCGCTCAAAGCGAACCGCTGCGGTCGTGGTCGAACGCCTGCAGACGACCGCGAGATTGACGTCCTATGGCAGTAAGCAGGTTCCGGAAGTTCGTGCGTTGCTGTTCAAAATGATCGAGGCGCTGCCGGAGACGCAGCGCCAGCAGGTGGTCGAGTGGTGCTGCGGTCAGATCGTTTTTACAGCGACCTGTACGGTTTGCGGCGGCTGTGTCGGCGTCTGCCCGACCGGTGCCATCGAACCCGCCGACGAAGGGGACATCTCCCCGGTTTTTGATCGAAATCTGTGTGTTGCCTGTGGCTCCTGCGAAGCGTTTTGTCGCAAATCGGGAGTGCAGTGTGGTGCAGAGACAGAGCAACACCAACACGCCGCGCCCTGACGCGGGCACTTGTGAAGGAGACACTTATGTTTGGTCTGGGTACAACGGAATTAATAATTATCCTGGTTCTGGTGATGATCGTATTTGGTGCGGGGAAACTCCCCCAGGTCGCAAAGTCTCTCGGTAAAGGAATTCGCGAGTTTAAAGATGGTTTGGATCCGAATCTGATTAATGGTGAGGATTTGGCGACTGATGAGAAGAAAGAGGCCTAGTGCTCCTTTGACTCATGCACGATAAACTCGGACGCACCATCAACTACCTGCGCCTCTCGATTACCGATCGCTGCAATCTGCGTTGCTGCTACTGCATGCCTGCGACCGGTGTCCCCGCCTGCGAGCATGGTGACATTCTCCGCTACGAAGAGTTGCTCAAGGTCGCGGAAGCAGCGGTGAGCCTGGGGATTGAAAAGGTACGGATCACCGGTGGAGAGCCACTGGTTCGTAAAGGGTTGATCAGTTTTCTGAACCAGCTTGGCTCTCTCTCCGGGCTATCTGAGATGACCCTGACTACCAATGGGCTGCTTCTGGAGGAGACTGCTGAGCAGCTCAAAGCGGTTGGTGTAAATCGGCTCAATGTCAGTCTTGATTCCCTTGATCCTCAAACTTATGCGCAGATTACCCGTGGCGGTGACCTCAAGAAGGTACTGGCAGGACTGGAAGCTGCCGAACAGGCAGGGCTTCGTTTGAAGCTGAACATGGTCGTTATGCGCGGTATCAACGACCACGAAGTTGAGAATTTTGCAGCCTTGAGCCAGCAACATCCCTGGTCTGTTCGCTTTATCGAGTATATGCCGACCATTCGTGAGGCAGCCTGGAAGAACCGCGTGATCTCTGGAGGTGAAATCCTCGAGCGGTTGAAGCAGACATTTGCATTGTCATTTCTCTCAACGTCGCGCCTCTGCGGCCCGGCCAAACCCTATCGCATTGATGGGGCCATAGGTACGGTCGGCATCATTACTCCGATGTCTGAGCATTTCTGTGGCAACTGCAATCGCATCCGGGTCACTTCGCAAGGGTTTGCCAAAAGTTGTCTCCTCTCCAACCAGTCCCGCGACCTCAAGCCGGCGCTGGCAGAGGGGGGCGAAGCCGTGAAGCTGGCTCTGAGCGAAGTGATTGCCGGAAAAAATTTGCAGCATCATTTCATGGACGAGGACGGAAGTTTCCAGATGTCCTGTGTCGGCGGATGAGTATGCCGGTGCGTGTTGTCGCTGTTTGTGTCAGTGAGAGAAAAGGCGAAAAGAAGGTTCCCGTTGACCATGTCACGTTGCGTCCTGGCCACGGGATTGTCGGCGATGCCCATGCCGGTGACTGGCACCGTCAGGTGAGCCTGCTGGCTATCGAGAGCATCCGCAAGATGCAGAAGCTGGGGCTCGCTGTCGATAGCGGCGATTTTGCTGAGAATATCACGAGCGAAGAGATCGACCTTGAGGCGCTGCCGATCGGGTCACGGTTGAAGATTGGCGCGACGCTGCTGGAAGTCACGCAGATCGGCAAGGAGTGCCACACCCGCTGTGCCATTTATCATCAGGCCGGCGATTGCGTCATGCCGAAAGAAGGGGTATTTACCAAGGTCCTGCGGAGGGGGATCCGGCCCAATGAAGAGGTCGCGCTGACAACGTAAAGGTAGCTTGGGAGTCTTCTCCCTTACGGTAATCGGGAACATGTGCATGACAAAGGGGAGCGTATTGGCTCCCCTTTGTCGTTCGGCGGAGTCGTACCACTGGTTAGTGAAACAGCTTGTCGATGATCTCGCGATACTTGCGCTCGATGATGTGCCGGCGCTTCTTGAAGGTGTTGGTCAGCTCTTCGCCGACCTTGAATTCATGCTGCAGAAAGTCGATCTTCTGCAGCTTCTCGTAGGGCTTGAAGCCGTTCTTGGCCTGCAGCAGGCGGTTGATCTCGTTCTTGATCCGCTCGCGCAGGGCGTGGTCGCTCTGCAGGTTCTCGACATCGTGCCCGAAGTGGCCGAAACGCTCGTTGACGAAGTCCCTGAGCTTGTCCCAGTCGGGAATAATCAGGGCACCCAGTCCCTTGCGGTCCTGGCCGACCAGGACGGCGTCGGTGACGAAGGGCAGCTGGCTGATCGCCCCCTCGATCCGCGACGGGTCGATGTTCTCGCCGCTGGCGAGGACGATGATCTCCTTTGAACGACCGGTGAGAATCAGCTCGCCGCCTACCGTCAGCTTGCCCAGGTCGCCGGTGCGGAAGAAGCCGTCAGGGGTGAACGCCTTGCGGTTCTCCTCATCATTGTTGTAATAGCCGTCGAACACCTGCGGTCCGCGTATCTCCACTTCTCCCTCGACTCCCGGCCGGATCGGCAGCCCCTCGTAGTCGACTACGCGCAGCTCGGTCCCGTCGATCGGCGGCCCGAGCGTGCCGAAAATTTCGCTGTTATAGCCGCGCCCGGCAATCGCCGGAGCGCACTCGGTCATGCCGTAGGCGTTGACAATGCGCAGGCCGATGGCGTCAAGCCAGGTTTCGAGATAGGCTGGCAGGCTGCCGCCGCCGCTCACGGCGAGGCGCAGGCGTCCTCCGAACTTCTCCCTCAGCGGCGCCAGTTTTTTCTGGGCGAAACGATAGGGCAGGGCCAGCAGGACAACCTCGGCAAGGGCCTTGAGGTCGCGGCCTAGACTCAGGTGCAGCGGCAGGGTTTCGAAGCGTGGCAGGTGGCGGCAAAGGTGGCGGCGTGCCTTGCGAAAACGGGCGGAGATGCGAATCAGCAGGGTGAAGACGCGCTGGGCCTTCGGGCCGCGCTCCTTGACCGTGTCGAGGACCTTGACATAAAGCGATTCCCACAGGCGCGGCACGGTGGCGACCAGGGTCGGCCGGTAGGCGACCAGGTCGCTGGAGAAGGTCTTCAGGTTCGAGTAGACGATGCAGCTGCCGCAGGAGAGGGCCAGATGCTCCAGGGTGCGTTCGTAGATGTGCCAGCTGGGCAGGATCGACACCCACAGGTCCTGCTCGTTGAGGGCGATCAATGGGGGGAGCTTCTCGAGGTTGTAAAGGATGTTGCGGTGCTTGAGCATCACCCCCTTGGGCTGGCCGGTCGTCCCCGAAGTGTAGATGATGGTGACCAGGGTGTTCTGGTCGATCGCGGCGACCCTGTCGTCGAAGCTCTTGAAGTCCGCGGGACTCAGGGTGCGGTCGGCCAGAATGTCATTGTAGCAGTAGATGCGGCTGAAGAGCGTGTGTGCATCGCACCCTTCGATGATGAAGACGGTGCGCAGCTCCTTGTGGCTGTCGATCATCTCCTGGTGCCGGACGAGGAGGGTGTCGGTCTCGACAATCAGGAAGGTGCATTCTGCATGAGTCAGGATGTATTCCAGCTCCTGCGTCGGCGTGTCGCTGCCGCGCGGCACGCTGGCCGCGCCAAGGGACATCAGGGCGAGGTCGGTGACCATCCAGGCGTAGCGGTTGTCCGACAGCAGCAGGACCTTGCTGCCGGGCCCGACCTTGCGCTCGGAGAGCGCCCTGGCGAGCAGGATGACGTCCTCGCGCAGCTTGGCGTAATCGACGGTCAGGTTGTTTTTTCCCGCCCGGTAGATGAACGCCGGGCGTTCAGCATGCTCCCGGCAGACGCCCATGATGGCGGCGATGACCGAAGTGGAACGGGGCTGCCAGTTGAGTGGGGCGTTGCTTGTCATATCCGGATCATTCCTCTGTCGGAGGAGTCATTGGTTGGCCGGAGGACTGTCCTTTGAGCAGCCAGCAGGCCAGGGCCGGCAGCAGCAAAATGGCGCCGAGCATGTTCACCAGGAACATGAAGGTCAGCAGGATGCCCATGTCGGCCTGGAACTTGAGCGGCGAAAAGATCCAGGTCGCCACGCCGATGGCGAGGGTGACACCGGTGAAGACGACGCCGTTGCCGGTGATCGCCAGGGTGTGCAGGTAGGCGTCCTGCAGCGTCTGCCCCTTGTCGAGATAGCTCTTCATGCGGCTGAAGATGTAGATGCCGTAGTCGACGCCGACGCCGACGCCCAGGGCGACGACCGGCAGGGTCGACACCTTGAGGCCGATCTCCAGCAGGCTCATCAGGGCGTAAGCCAGCAGCGACACCAGGGCGAGGGGCAGGATGATGCAGAGCACGGCCTTCGGCGAACGGAACTCGTAGAGGCAGAGCAGGATCACCGCGCCGAAGACGTAGAGGAGGATCGGGAACTGGGTCGCCTGCACTTCTTCGTTGGTGGCCGCCATGACGCCGACGTTGCCGGTCGCCAGGCGGAACTTGAGGTCCTCGCTGCCATGGGCCGCGCGGTAGCTCTTCACCTCGGCGACGATGGTGTTGATCGTCTCCGCCTTGTGGTCGCTGGTGAAAATCATCACCGGCATGGCGCTGCAGTCGCTGTTCAGCAGGCCGCTGCTGGTCGGCACGTAACCGACCGCCTGGACCATCGAGTCCGGGTTGCGCGGCAGGATGCGCCACTTGAGGCTCCCCTCGTTCCAGCCCGAGTTGATGACCTTGGCAATACCCGGCAAAGTGATAATCGACTGCACTCCAGGGACGTTCTGCATGTGCCAGGAGAAACGGTCGATGCCGTTCATGATGTCGTAGTCGATACAGCCATCGGCCCTGGTCTCGACGATGACGGTAATCACATCGACGCCGATGGAGAAGTGCTCGGTGACCACTTCGCTGTCGAGGTTGTAGCGGGAGTCGGCGCGCAGCTCCGGCACGCCGCGGTGCATGTCGCCGATCTTGACGTCGGACCCTTTCCACAGGCCGAAGCCTAGCAGCAGCACGGAAATGCCGATGATGAAAATCGCCGGACGCGGCTCGGCGGCACGCTCGAAGAAGGCCCAGGCCGGTTTGAGCAGCTTGATCTGCGCGTCGATCTGGCGCTTGTAGCGGTCGCCGACCTTGACGTAGGAGAGGAGGACCGGCAGCAGGATCATGTTGGTGAGGATGATCACCGCGACGCCGAGGCTGGCGGTGACGGCCATCTCCTGGATGACCTGGATCTCGATCAGCTGGATGGTGACGAAGCCGATGGTGTCGCTCGCCAGGGCGATGAAGCCCGGCACCAGGAGCTGGCGGAAGCTCGCCTTGGCGGCGGTCACGTTGTCCGCCCCGTGATGGATTTCGGCGGCATTGGCGGTAATCATCTGCACCGCGTGGCTGACGCCGATGGCGAAAATCAGGAACGGGACCAGCAGGCCCATCGGGTCGATGCCGTAGCCGAGCAGGGGCAGCAGGCCGAGCTGCCAGATCACGGCAATCAGCGAACAGGAGATCGGCACCAGGGTCAACAGCTTCGAGCGGGTGTAGAGGTAGACCAGCAGAACCGTCACGGCGAAGGCGATGAAGAAGAAGAGGACGATGCGCGCAGCGCCGTCGGCGATGTCGCTGATCACCTTGGCGAAGCCGATGATGTGCACATCGATCTGGTCGCTCTGGTACTTGTCGCGGATCTTCTCCTCGAGCAGGTGGCCGACCTTGATGTAGTCGAGTTTCTCACCGGTCCCCGGATCGATTTCCAGCAGCTGGGCGCTGATGATCGCGCCGCTGAAATCGTTGGCGACCAGGCGGCCGACGATGCCAGCCTTGAGAATGTTCTTGCGCACTCGGTCGAGGCCTTCCTCGTTTGGCTCGAAGTCGTCCGGAATGACGTTGCCGCCGGCGATGCCGTCTTCGACGACCTCGGTGAAGCGCACGTTGGGAGTGAAGATCGAGCTCACCTGGGCGCGGTCGACCCCAGGGATGAAGAAGACGTCGTCCGTGGCATTCTCCAGGGTCTCGAAAAATTCGGGGGTGAACATGTCGCCCTCGCGGCTCATCAGGGCGATCAGGACGCGGTTGGCGCCGCCGAACTCCAGGCTGTGCTCGCTGAAGGTCTGCATGTACTCGTGCTTGAGCGGCAGCAGTTTGCTGAAGCCGGCATCGATGCGCAGATTGCTCACCGAGTAGGCCATCAACAGGGTGACCAGGGCGAAGAGGGCGAGAATCAACCGGCGGTTGCCGAAGACCAGGCGTTCCAGGATGTCGATGAGATGGTCAAGTTTCATTGAGGTCTCCTGCAGGGCTACTGTACGGACAGCTTGTCGCGGGTAAGGCGCTTGATGCCGGCTTCGCCGACGGTGACGAGCGAACCGTCGCTTGCTTCGACCAGGGCGGAAAACCCCTTGCGGTCACTTTCCTGGTGGATGGCGAAGGTGTTGCCGCCGTCTTTGCTCACCAGCAGCACGCCCGCCAGCCCCGAGATGACGATCGTGCCATCGTCGAGCCGCAGGCCATGGGTCAGGCTGGCCTCGGTGCCGGAGTTGAGCTCCGTCCAGTTGTCCCCGGCGTCGTCCGAGCGGAACAGGTTGCCGCGCAGGCCGAACAGCAGCAGGCTGGCGTCATCGAGCAGCAGGCTGCCGAAGAAAGACCCTTCGTAGGGAGGTTCGAGCGTCTCCCAGTTCTCGCCGCCGTCTTCCGAGCGGTAGAGGGTGCCGGCTTCGGCGGCGATGAACATCCGCTCGCCACGGACGGTAATCTGGTTGAGGTGCATGTCATGTTCGCCGATGGAGCGGTACTCCCAGGTTGCACCACCGTCCAGGGTCTCAAGGAAGGCGCCGTAAGCGCCGATGGCGAAAGCGTGGTCCATGTCACGGTAGAAAACGTCGAGCAGGGGCTGCTCCGCCTCGATGTCCTCGTAGACTTTTTTCCAGCTCTTGCCACCGTCCAGGGTCTGCAGGATGACCTGACCGTGGCCGACAGCCAATCCGCGCTGACGGTCGAGGAAGGAGACGCCGGTCAGGGTCGCCCTGCTCGGCACGTTCGCCTGGCTCCAGTTCTGGCCGTTGTCTTCGCTGAACAGGATGTGCCCCCATTCGCCGACAGCCACCAGGGTGTTGTCGATTCTCTGGATGTCCAGCAGCAGCGACCGCGACGCCATGCGTGACGGCACGGAAGCATCTGTCGCCAGTGCCGAGGCGACTTGCAGGACAACGCCGACGAGGGCCAGGAGCAGCCAGGCCGGCAAAAGGGGGGAAGTGCGGTTGCGCTGGTTGAATATATTCATGAGCAATCGTCTCACAGTCGATCCGGGCATGGTTGCTATAAGATTAGCACAACAGGTTCAAGCAGAAACGGGCGGGGCC
>JBFIMV010000048.1:0-10190 GCA_041611575.1 Desulfuromonadales bacterium
CGAGATGACATCCGCCCGTGCGACCAGCTCTTCGAGCGTGACCAGTCGGGTGCCGAAGTCGGAAGCGCGCTTCTCGCTGATGTAGGGGTCGTAAACCAGGACCTCCATCTCGAAGGCGCGCGCGCGCAGGGCGACCCGGCCGCCGACCTTGCCGAGGCCGATGATCCCCAGCGTCTTGTGCTTGAGTTCGTGGCCGGTGAAGGGCGCCCGCCGCCACTGCCCGCTCTTGAGGCTGGTGTTGGCATCCGGCACATTGCGGCACATGGCGAGCAGGATCGCCATGGTGTGCTCGGCCGCCGAGTTGGTGTTGCCGAACGGCGCGTTGACCACGATGATGCCGCGCTCACTCGCCGCCGGGACGTCGACGTTGTCGATGCCGACGCCGGCGCGGGCAATCATTTTCAGCTTATGGGCATGACTCAGGAGCTCGGCGTCAACCTGGGTCCCCGAGCGGGTGATGATCGCCTCGTAGTCGCCGATGGCCGCATGGAGCTCCGCCTTGCTGAGCCCCAGCCTTACGTCCAGGTCGATACGCGGGTCTTGCTGCAACAGCACGAGGCCCTTTTCAGATATCTCGTCGGTGACGATAACTTTCATCTTGGTCCTACCTTCGTCAGGAAAAAGGAGAAAATACCTTGAAGCGGCTGATTTTAGGCGGAAGGCGGGAGGCTGTCAACGGCGTACGACAGGCCGCGCTGACATTTAATGGCGCAATAACCCACAAGTAGAATTGTCGCCACCAAGGCTCAAAGACACCAAGAAGGGCTAAATGGTCTTGACATCAAAACATCCACGCATCTCTTTGCAACTTGGTGTCTTGGTGGCAAATCCCCGAGTTTCAGAAGTGTTGTTACTGGTTGTAGTTCCGCTTTTTAAAGGGCCGCAACATCTGTAGGCTTGATGGTGATGCAGAGACACTCGGCCGAAGCATAGGTGACGTTGTCGGGGCCGAAAATCCGGCCATGCACCATTATCTTGCGCCCTTTGACAGACACGACCTCGCTCTCCACCTGGACCACGGTCTGCAGCGGCAGGAGGTTGCGGAAGCTGATATTGAGGTTGCCGACCACCACCGCATGACCGGAAGCCCAGCCGGCCAGGCCGAGAACCTCGTCGAGCACCGCCGCCATGCTGCCGCCGTGGGCATGCCCCGGTGGACCTTCAGCTTCCGGACCGAACCAGACGCGGGCCACGAGGTTTTTGCTCTGGTCGCGGAAGTAGCGCATACGGAAGCGCTTGCCGGTCAGGTCGCCGGAGACGAAACGCAATGAGTCGCCGATCAACGCCGGGGCGTTGAATGCCTCCCAACCCTGTTCACCCTGCAGCAGCATCTCGCTCAAAAGTCTCACCCCGCATTATTAAATGGGGACACTTCCCATTTCAGGAAATGTCCCCTCTGAGTCTGTAACGACAAGCTCAGCCGTTCCTGGCTTCAAAGTCCTTCATGAAGGCCGCCAGCGCCTCGACGCCGGCGAGCGGCATGGCGTTGTAAATCGAGGCCCTGACGCCGCCGACGCTGCGGTGCCCCGGCAAAGCGTAAAAACCCTGCGCGGCGGCCTGCTTGAGGAAGGTCTCCTCGAGCTCCGGAGTGCCCAGGTTGAAGCTGACATTCATGGTGCCGCGATATTCCGGCAGGATGACACCACGATAGAAGCCGCTGCCGTCAATCAGATCGTAAAGCATTTTGGCCTTCTGCTCGTTGACCTTCTCGATGGCGGCGACGCCGCCCTGGCCCTTGAGCCAGTCCAGAACCAGACCGGTCACGTAGATGGCGAAGGTGTTGGCGGTGTTGGTCAGCGAGTTGTCCGCCGCGCAGACCTTGTAATTGAGCAGGGTCGGCGTCTGCGGCGAGGCATATTCGAGCAGGTCCTCGCGGATCACCACGAGGGCGGTCCCGGCCGGGCCGAGGTTCTTCTGCAGGCCGGCGTAGACACAGCCGAACTTGCTGTAGTCGAGCACCCGCGAGAGCATCTCCGATGTCTGGTCGACGATCAGCGGCACCGCGCCGGTTTCCGGAAAAGTCTGCCAGCGCGAACCGTAGAGGGTGTTGTTGCCGGTCACGTGCAGATAAGCGGCGTCCTGATCGATCATCGACTGGTCGATGAGCGGGATGCGGTCGTAGTTGGTCGCCGCGCTGCTGGCGATGACCCGGATGTCGCCGAAGGGCTTGGCGTCCTTGTGGGCAAGCTTGGCGAAGTTGCCGCTTTCGACGTACAGGCATTTGCGCGAAGGCGTCCGTCCGGCGAGGTTCATGGGCAATGCGGCGAACTGCATGCGGGCGCCGCCGTGCACGAACAGGACCTTGTAGTTGTCCGGCAGTCCGGTCAGCTCACGGAAGCTGTCAATCGCCTGGTTGAGGACCTTTTCAAACTGCTTGGCGCGATGGCTGATCTCGATGATCGACACGCCCATCCCCTGGAAATCGAGGAACTCGTCGCGGATCTGCTCCATAACGGGGACCGGCAGCATGGCCGGTCCGGCACCGAAATTGTATACCTGCTTGGACATGGTTCCTCCTTGGGGAAACCCCTTGAACGTTCTACAGCGTGCGGACGTGGATGACCCCTTCGATCGCTTCGAGGGCGACGATCAGATCGGCGGTCGGTTCGGTAGCAATGTCGAGAATATTGTAGGCCACTTCGTCGCGGCTCTTGTTGATCATGTCGATGACGTTGATGTCGCGGTCCGCCAGGACCGAGAGGACCTTGTTGAGCATCTTCGGCACGTTGCGGTTGGAGAAAGCGATGCGATAGCCGGCGCTGCGCTCCAGGGAGATGTTCGGGAAGTTCACCGAGTTGCGGATGTTGCCGTTCTCCAGGAAGTCTATCAGCTGGTCGGCAACCATGATGGCGCAATTCTCCTCGGCCTCTTCGGTGCTGGCGCCGAGGTGGGGGATGGCGATGACATTGTCACGGCCGAGCAGTTCGACCATCGGGAAATCGGTGATGTACTTGCCGATGCGGCCTTTGTCGAGTCCGATCAGGATGGCCTCGGTATCGACGACCTTCTCGCGCGACAGGTTGATCAGGGTCGCCCCCGGACGGAAGCTGTCGATCAACTCCTTGTTGATCAGGTTGCGGGTCGCCTCGAGGACCGGCAGGTGCAGGGTGACGATGTCGGCTTTCGAGAGCAGCGACTGCATGTTCTCCATGCGCTGGACATCGCGCGAGAGGCGCCAGGCAGCCTCGACCGAGAGCGCCGGATCGTAACCGAGAACCTTCATGCCGAGCAACAGACCAGTTTCGGCGACCAGGGAGCCGATGGCGCCGAGGCCGACCACGCCGAGGGTCTTGCCCTTCAGCTCGTTGCCGCCGTAGGTCTTCTTGCCGTCTTCCACCAGCTTGTGCAGTGCGGCCGCGTCCTTGCCCGGACCTTCCCGGCGCACGAAGTCGATGGCGCCGGTGATGTCGCGGCTGGCGAGGAGCATCGCCGCCAATGCCAGCTCCTTGACCGCGTTGGCGTTGGCGCCGGGGGCATTGAAGACGACCACGCCGCGCTCGGTGCAGAAGTCGACCGGGATGTTGTTGACTCCGGCCCCGGCCCGGCCGATGGCGATGACCTGGTCTTCGATCATCTCGGGAGCAAGCACATGGCTGCGCAGCATGATGGCGTCCGGACGGCCGAGTTCGCTGGCAACTTCGTACTTGTCGCGGGTGAACTTGTCCAATCCCTTGACTGAGATTTTATTGTAAGTGCGGATTTTATACATGGCAGGCTCCCGGCGTTTCTTGAGATAAGATTCAATATACAGCAAGCCAGTTCTGGATATCTCTGTCGGCTGCAGGATGCGTGGAGTGGAGGGGAAAACCCCGCTGAAGATGCCGTTTTTACAACTTTTCAGCGGGGTTGTCAATGGGCTCAGCGGGTGATCCGGCGTGCCTCCAGGTAGAAACGTTTCTCGTCGGCCTCGCCCATGGAGAAGGTCTTGCGCGGCAGGGCGCCGTCGCGCACGATAGTGCGGAACAGGTCGTGCTTGGAGATCGCCGGCAGGTAGAATCCCATGGCCCGTGCCCGGCTGCCGAGGCGGGTCACGGCATCGTCGCCGTGGATATAGTCGATGCGGGCGGCGGACCGGCTCTTCAGGTAATCATCGAGGAAGTTCTGCAGCGTGGCGACTTCCAGCGTCAGCGCCGGACGGTCCACCTGGAGGACACCGTAGCGGCCGGCGGCGATAAACGGCAGGGCATGGGCGTCGCCGGACTGCACCACAGCGGCTTCAGCGGCCCGCAGACCGTCGAACCAGGTGACACGGCAGGGAGTGCCGGCCGCGGCGTAATAAGCCTGTGCGGCGAGCAGCAGATCGTCGCTGTCGACATCGAACAGCACGCGGTGGATCGCCTCGAATTCGAGGCCCGGGTCATGCACGTTCACCAGCTCCACCAGGGCGTAGCGCGCTGGGTGGTCCATGACGGTCGCCGGGTCGGCCGCATCGCTCTTGAGCTTCTCCCAGATCGCCTTGGCGGTGGCGAAGCTGTGGTTGCCGTCGCCCATGGCGTAGAGCATCACTTCGTCATCATCGACCGCGTAGCGTTCCTGAAAGCGGGCGACCTCGGCCAGGCGCTCCAGGGCCGCACCGATCTGTTCGATCAGGTGCGGTTCTGTCACCTGCCAGCCCCGCAGATGCCCGCCGTTCTGCATCAGCTCGAAATCGTAGACCGGCACACAGCCGGCGTCAAAAAGCGGTTCGATGACGGTCATTTCCGGGTCATCGATCAGGACCATGATATGCGGCAGCTCGAGAGCGGCTTTCTCCCGCACCCGGATGCGCGGCGGCAGGCGGTCGACGATCGTCCCTTCCGTGGCACGGATCAGCGTCTTCGCCCCGGGACGGTAATCGTAGTGCTCAAGGTCGAGGGCGACGACCAGGCCCTTGCGGGACGGCGCGTGGGTGGTTTTCCGGTCGACCAGCAGGAAGCCGGGGGGCTGCTCGGCCAGCACCCCCTGCGCCAGGTATTCGTCCATCATCCGGTTGATGGCGGCAATCCGCGATTCGGCGTCGCCTTCTTCCAGGTAGACCTCGGGGAAGGTCAGACGCAGCGTCGACGGCTGATCGGCAACCAGTTCATCAACGGCTGCCCAGTATTCAGGCTCCGAGGTGTACTGATCACAGGCGATCACCGCCCAGCGGCTTGGGTCGACACCTTCGGCGGGGAGGAGAATTGTCGGCACTTCGAGTGCGAGTCTGGCTAGATTCATAATGGGTCAGTCCTCAAGGCTAATTGAACAGCAGCAGGTTACACCTTATATTCCGCTATCATATGATCAATAGAGATACTGAAAATCATAAGCTGTGGAAAATACGTTTCATCATCCGCCGGCGTTTGAGCCGCTTTTTAATAGAGATCCAGAAACTTGATTCAATTGCCTTACTGTAATTCTCGAGTGCAACCAGCGGCTTGTTGTTTACCTTTAGAACTGGACTGAAATCAGCCGGGAGCGTCGAAGTGATTCTTGACAACTGAGCATAGAACGCCTGCGATTGATCTCTGTTAACGAAACAGGGCTTGCGGGCCGCGACACTCGAATCACACCATTCGCAACCCTCCTGGACACGATTGAACTGGTAATCTTCGAAAAGGCTCTCAACCAGATCAAGGCCGGTATAGGTGCAAAGCGACTGCCAGGCGTCAGGGTAATAACGCCAGCAATCAACCGGGTAGCGATGCACGGCGCCACGGCCAGGAGCAATAACGAAGAGCATGCCGCCTGGCTTAAGTATACGGGCCATCTCCGCAAACGTAATCCAGAAAAACGGGTT
Source organism: Desulfuromonadales bacterium (assembly GCA_041611575.1). GTDB lineage: Bacteria > Desulfobacterota > Desulfuromonadia > Desulfuromonadales > BM103 > JBFIMV01. Next base: position 5,759 of record JBFIMV010000048.1, read on the forward strand.
ATGCTCGAAAGTCTGGCCGGAAACACAGAAGTCGAAAGTCTCGTCTTCAATCTCGTTCCAGAGAAACATGTTCTTGGGTACTAGGTCGACGTTATCTCCCGCCTCTAGATCGAGCCCGACATATTCGACATTCTCTCCGCTGAGGGCATCGCCGTAGGACTTGTGGTCCCCATAGACCTTGGATCCAACGTCAAGAATTCTCACCGGACTGCCATCTGCATTTTTGTGCTTTGCGATGTATGTTTTGCAGAAGGCCTCTGCTTTCATAAAAGATGTCTTGTGCATAACCTATTTTCCTTACTGGATGCTAAAGGATAAAAATACCATTGTAGTTTTATAATAACCATGCCGGTCACTTGACGATCCGCAGGTGTGAACCGCCACCGGCAACCGGCCCTGACGGCGGATCTTCGTCCCCGCGGCCTGCGAGAAAGTCCATGGTCGGCAGGTTGTTGCTGACGACCATCCGCTGGATGCCTTCGGCGAGGGTCAGGCACTGCTTCATGCAGACCTTGCGCGATGGGCACTGGGAACAGTCGGCCTCCCCCGCGGCCGCACGCAGGGCATGGATCACGAGGTCGACACTTTCAATCTGGTTCAACGGTATCAGGTACATTTCCGGCTCCCCCCTTCATAATATCCTTGAGCGGGCGTCCTTGCTCTCAAAGGGTTTTCCCTGCCACAGCAGCAAACGCCCTCAGTTTGGTCATCATCGCCGCGAAATCCGCCGGCCGCAGCGATTGCGGGCCATCACTCGCTGCCTTCTCCGGATGCGGATGCACTTCGACGATCAGACCGTCACAGCCGGCCGCGACCGACGCGTAGCACATGCTCGGCACCAGTGATGCGTGGCCGGTGGCGTGGGACGGGTCGATAACGATCGGCAGATGGGTCTGCGCGAGCAGAACCGGTATGGCGGAGATGTCGAGGGTGTTGCGCGTCGCCGTCTCGAAGGTGCGGATGCCGCGCTCGCAGAGGATTACCCGCCGGTTGCCTTCGGAGAGGATGTACTCGGCGCTCATCAGGAACTCCTGGATGGTGGTCGCCATGCCGCGCTTGAGCAGCACCGGCTTGTCGATCTGGCCGAGCATCTTGAGCAGGGCGAAGTTCTGCACGTTGCGTGCGCCGACCTGCATGATGTCGGCATAGCGGGCCACCAGCTCGACGTCGCGCGGGTTGACGACCTCGGTGACGATCGGCAGACCGCTCGCCTCGCGCGCCAGCGCCAGCAGCTTGAGTCCATCCTCCTCCATCCCCTGGAACGAGTAGGGGCTGGTGCGCGGCTTGAAGGCCCCGCCGCGCAGGACCGTGGCGCCGGCCGCCTTGACCGCATGGGCTGTCTCGACGATCTGCTCCTCGCTCTCGACCGAACAGGGACCGGCCATGACGATCAGGCCCTCGCCGCCGATAACCACGCCCGCGCCGATCTCGAAGGAGGTCGGTTCCGGCTTGATCTCGCGGCTCGCCAGCTTGTACGGCTTGAGAATCGGCACGACGTTCTCGACTCCGGGGAGCGCTTCCAGCGACTGCAGCACAGACTTGCCGCGCTCGTCGCCGACCGCACCCACAACGTTGCGCGTCTCGCCGTGAATCACGTGCGGTTTGTAGCCGTACTCCTTGATCCGCTTCTTGACCTCGGCCAGCTCTTCCTTGGTGGCCCCCTTGCGCATGACGATGATCATTCTTCTACTCCTTCGGGGAAAGTGCTGGTTGACAACAGAGAAAGGCCGACAGGGCTTGCCCGGCGGCCTTTCTCGTCACTTCCCCGAAACGAAAAAACCACAGGCGCCCTCGAAAGGCCCGCCCGTGGTTTCCTGGTTCTATCGACAGCCGCTCGTCAACAGACCTCACCCCGGACAGGCAGCCCAAAATAGCTGCCATACCAAAAGGAGAAGCCCATAAACAAACCAGCCTGATAATTCATTTCGTTGCCGCCCTGACTAATTTTTGTGGTGCTTCTTGGTAACAAAAAGCCCCGCGGAAAGCAAGAAAAGAATCCAAAAACGCCCTTTTCCAGCTCTATTCCGGCGCTTTTTTGCTCAAACGACGGTCACCTTCCGCAATCCCTCAGGATTCGTCACATAGTGACGTTGTCACTGCAATATTGCCTTGACACTGCATAACGGTTTGGCTATAAAAAGTCTCCTGATTTGCCCAGGTAGCTCAGTCGGTAGAGCAGAGGACTGAAAATCCTCGTGTCGGCGGTTCGATTCCGTCCCTGGGCACCACAAGTTAGAAGGCCCTGCGATCTGCCGACCGCGGGGCCTTTTCCTTTTTTTCGCAAAACCGTATCGATCAGGTGTGCTGAAACTCCACCTTCACATCCTGGCGATGCTCGGGGTCGATCTGCCAGAGGGTGCGTTTGGCGAAGTTGAAGATGCGCGCGACGATCACGTCGGGGAACTGCTCGATGCGGATATTGAAGATATTGACCGATTCGTTGAGGAACTCGCGGCGGTCGGCGATCTGGTCCTCAAGTTCCGAGATACGGTAGCCAAGCTGCTGGAACGATTTGTCGGCCTTGAGGTCGGGATATTTCTCGACCACCATGAAGAGCGACTTGAGGGTGTCGGTCAGCATGTTCTGCGCCTGCACCTTCTGCTCGTCGGTGCGCGCCTGGTTGACCATGGAGCGGGCCTTGATGACGGCTTCCAGGGTCTTCTGCTCGTGCTGCATGTAGCCTTCGCAGACCTTGATCAGCTTGGGGAGTTCGTCGAAGCGCTGCTTGAGCAGCACGTCGATGTTGCTCCAGTTGCGCTCGATGTTGTTCTTCAGCGCCACAAAGCCATTGTAGATGGTGATCACATAGACCACCAGTGCCACCAGAATGAACACCAGAACCCCGAGAACAATCCAGCCTGTCATATCACGACTCCTTCTCCCTAAAAGAGTTTACACCCGGATGAACTGCAGGAACTTGTAAAGGGCCAGAACCGCCGCCGCCGTGCCGGCAAGCAGCAGCGGAATGCTGATCCAACCATACTTTTTGGCCAGCTCCGCCTCGGAGACCGTTTCGGCGATAATGAACGGCAGGCTGCGCTGGCGCGGGTCGCCGATCACCACGTGATCTTCCTGGCGTTTACGTTCTCCCTGGGCGCCGAGATGCTCCCTAAGCGCCTCCTGTTCGACGTCGCTGCGGGCGGCCTCCCACTCCTGTTCGTCGATCCGGCCGTCTCCATCGGTATCGTAACGGTGCAGCGCCCGGGGGTCAAGCTTGAGCTGACGGAGCTTCGCCATGGTCCGTTCGCGCAGCCCCTCCTTTTCCTCCCGCAACGGCTGTGCATAGCCCAGAACATACAGCGAGGTTCCCTCGTAGATGATGTCCTCGACCCATTTTTCGTCATCGCCAAGGCTGCCGCCAAAGGCCGTGAACGTCAGCGGCGACTGGCCAGGGACGCCGGAATGCTGGGCCTGGGGACGGATGGTCGCCCCCTCCGGCGCGACCGTCACGCGCCCGGTGCCGTCGTCGATCTGGAAGGGGACGTGGCTGCTGTCGATCTCGCTTACCAGCTTCCAGCGCTCGTTGCGGTCCCTGCGGAACTTGCGCAGCCGGTACCAGGCACAGGCCGACTGGGTCATCGGCGCCACCAGGGCGTAGAGACGCCGTGCCCGGCCGTGCACCTCGACCATCCCCATGGCGATGGAACGCACCCGGCTGGTCGGGGTGTTCTCGACCAGCCGCTTGAGAACGATGAAATGGACACCGCTCCAGAGCAGAGCGACGGAGATCAGCGCCGGCACCACGCCGGCGGTCGTACCGTAATGGGCGACCAGCCGGAACAGTTCACCGCCGCCGCTGCCGATCGCGAGGAAGAAGCCGACCAGAGCACCGGCAACCGTGAGCGCCATCCGGGACAGGCGCGTGGTCTTTTCCGGCGCTTCGGGCGGCGGCGGCAGGTCGCTTCCCCTGGCCTCTTCAGCCTCCGCTCTTGCGGTGCGGCCTGGCGGGTTGTCGTCGATGGCCTGCTGCAGCTCACCGGCGACTTCACCGAGCCCCGGAACCGCCGCCACACTGTCGCCTCCGGCAAGGATCGCCCCCAGCGCAGGTTGACCGGCAACGGCAGCGATGGCGGCCGCGGTTGCCTGGCGGCTCCCCGCTTCGGCGGGCGCACCCGGGAGGCCGCTGCCCTGCAGCCTCGACATCAGCCAGCCGTAACGGGTCAGGCTGTCGAGGTTCTCCATCACCGCAGCCGGCGCATCGGCGAGCCGTTTCGGTTGACCATCCGGGAACTGGCTCAGACCGTAATCGACGTGCAGGCAGAACGGCGCGGCGTACTCTTCGACCAGCGAGACCACCGCTTGCAGATTCTGCCTGGAGCTCATGCCGGCCCGGGCACCGAGACCATCGACATTGAATCGGCCCGGCAGCACCCGCACCACGGCGCGAATCGCACCGTCATCGGCGAGCAGGTAGAAATCGAAGACCGGCTGC
>JBFIMV010000049.1:0-10121 GCA_041611575.1 Desulfuromonadales bacterium
CTGATACAAACAGTGACGACACTGGCCGACATGCCTTACCCTCCGATGCTCGACATGGCGAACGCCTGGTGACCTGCCTCGCTGCAGTTCATCATGTGCTGTTCAGGCTTGTCACCGACGATACGGCGCAGAGCGACCTTGACGGCGGTGACATCATTGCTTCTGAGAAAGGGCTTCAAGTCGTATTCCTTTCCGGAGAAGAGGCAACTGCGAACTATACCGGACGAGGTCAGGCGGATGCGGTTGCAGGCACCGCAGAAATGACCCGAGAGGGGTGTGATCACGCCAACGCTCCCCCGGGCTCCCTCTATTTGAAAGTTCTGGGCCGGTCCGGCCAGTTCCACTTTTTCAAGCGCCCTGAAGTCAAACTCCCGTGCGATGCGGTCGAGAATTTCAGTTCCGGGGACGACCAGGGATTGCCAGCCATGCTCCTTGATGGCCGGCATGTACTCAATGAAGCGGACCGAATAGGGCTTGTCAAGGGTGAGCCGCGCAAAGTCTACGATTTCGGCGTCGTTCACTCCCCGCATGACCACCATGTTGATCTTGACCGGGATGCCGGCCCTTTCGGCGGCGGCGATGCCGTCCAGAACCCGAGCAACGTCTCCACACCGGGTGACCCTCCTGAAGGTGTCCGGTCGAAGGGAATCGAGGCTGATGTTCAGACGCTGCACCCCGGCCCGGCGCAATTCATCGGCCATCTCCGCCAGGAGCAGGCCGTTCGAGGTAAGCACAAGCTGCTTGAGCCCGCGAAGAGCAGACAGCCTTGACAGGAACTCAACGACGCCCTTGCGGACCAGAGGCTCGCCACCGGTTACCCGGATCTTTTCGACCCCCAGGGATATTGCTGTCCGGGCAACCAGGAAGAGCTCCTCGTAGCTAAGGATGTCCTGGTGCGTCAGCTTTGCGACCCCCTCTGCCGGCATGCAGTATTGGCAGCGCATATTGCACCTGTCGGTGACTGCCAGGCGCAGGTAATTTATCTTGCGCCCGTATGAATCTATAAGTTCCATAAATTTATCCTGCAACGAATCAACATGTAATATGTATTAAGGTACCACATTACCCCTTTAAGATAAAGCGACTTTATTACGTGTCGATACGATTTTATGATGACTAATGCGCCTCGCGCCAATTGCGGCCGGAGCCGATTTCGACCAGCAGGGGGACCGACAGCTCCACCGCCCCCTCCATCTCCTCGCGCACCAGAATCGTGACGTCACCAAGCTCTTTTTGCGGCACCTCGAAGACCAGTTCGTCGTGGACCTGCAGCAGCATGTGGGTTTCAAGCTTCTCGGCGGCCAGGCGGCGGGCGATGCGCACCATGGCCACCTTGATGATGTCGGCCGCCGAGCCCTGCACCGGATAGTTGATGGCGTTGCGCTCGGCGAAGCCGCGCACCGCGCCGTTCTTGCTGAGTATCTCGGGGACGGCGCAGCGTCGGCCGAGCAGCGTTGAGACGTAGAGCTTTTCGCGTGCCTCGGCGATACGGGCGTCCATGAAGGTGCGGATGCCGGGGTAGCGCTCGAAGTAGGTGTCGATGAACTGCTGCGCTTCGCGTCGGCCGATGCCGAGTTGCTTGGCCAAACCGAAAGCGCTCATCCCGTAGATGACACCGAAATTGATCGCCTTGGCCGCGCGGCGCTGTTCGTCGGTGACCATATCGGGAAACACCCCGAGCACTTCGCTGGCGGTGCGCCGGTGAATGTCCTCTCCCCGGGAGAAGGACTCCTTGAGCGCCGGCTCGTCGGCCATGTGGGCCAGGATGCGCAGTTCGACCTGCGAGTAGTCGGCCGAAAGCAGCAGGCAGCCGTCGGCAGGGATGAATCCTTCGCGGATGCGCCGGCCTTCCTCGGTGCGGATCGGGATATTCTGCAGGTTGGGATCGCTCGAGGAGAGCCTGCCGGTGGATGTGATCGCCTGGTTGAAGCTGGTGTGAATGCGCCCGGTCTCGGGATGGATGAGCTTGGGCAGGGCGTCAGTGTAGGTCCCCTTGAGCTTGGACAGGGACCTGAAGTCAAGAATGCGCGCGGCTATTTCATGTTCCTCTCCCAGGTTGTTCAACACCTCGACGTCGGTCGACCAGCCGGTCTTGGTCTTTTTGCCTTTCGGCAGGCCGAGCCGTTCGAAGAGGACCTCGCCGAGTTGCTTGGGAGAGCCGATATTGAAGCTGCCTCCCGCCATTTCATGAATCTGCTTTTCAAGCACGGCGAGTTTTTTTTCCATTTCAGCCGAGAGCCCGCCGAGAAATTCCGGATCGATGCGGATGCCGGCCTGCTCCATGCCGGTGAGAATCGACAGCAGAGGCATCTCCACATCGTTGAACAGCTCTTCCTGCTGCTGTTCCGCGAGCATCGGCAGGAGCTTTTCGTAGAGCCGCAGGGTGATGTCGGCGTCCTCCGCGGCATAGACGGTGGCTTTTTCCACCTCGACTGCGTCAAAGCCGACCTGTTTTTTGCCGCTTCCAGCGACTTCGCTGAAACTGATGGTGCGATAGTCGAGCAACTCTGCGGCCAGGTTGTCCATGCCGTGCGACTTGGCCGCCGGGTTGGCAAGATAGCTTGCCAGCATGGTGTCGAACAGCGGCTCGGTGACGGCGACCCCCGCCCGGGCCATGACCAGCAGGTCGTACTTGAGGTTCTGGCCGATCTTCAGGTGATCGGGCGAGCCGAGCAAGGGCCGGACCGCGTCAAGGACCTTTTTTTTCGGCAGCTGGTCGGGGACACCCAGGTAGTGATGCCCCAGCGGCACATACCATGCGGCACCCGGGGCGACCGAGAATGACAGGCCCACCAGTTCGGCTCGCAGCGGGTCGAGCCCGGTCGTTTCGGTATCGAAGGCGAAACGCTTGGCCCCCTTGAGCGCAGCGAGCATGGCGTCGAGATCGGCGGCGTTCAGGACGCAACGGTAATCGGCACCGGCAGCGCTGGCACGGGTGTCACTCGAGAACTCCTGCAACAGCTTGTGAAATTCACATTCCTTGAAAAGCGCCGTAAGCGCTTCGCGGTCCGGTTCGGTCAGGGCAAAATCCGCGTAGTCGGCATCGAGCTCTAGCGTATCGACCAGGGTCACCAGCCTTTTTGACAGGCGTGCCTGGTCGGCGTAGGTCTCGAGGTTTTCACGGCGCTTACCCTTGACCTGATCGAGGTTGGCGAGCAGGTTTTCCAGGTCGCCGAATTCATCGATCAACGCCTTTGCCGTCTTCTCGCCGATACCCGGCACGCCGGGAATGTTGTCCGAACTGTCGCCGGCCAGCGCCTGCACTTCGACCACCTTGTCGGCACCACCGAAACGTTCGGCGACCTCGGCAGGGCCGTAAACCTTGTCCTTCATGGTGTCGAGCAGGCGGACGCGATCGGAGACGACCTGCATCAGGTCCTTGTCGCCGGTGACCACGGTCACGTCCATCCCCTGCGCGGCGAATTCCCTGGCCAACGTGGCGATGATATCGTCGGCCTCGAACCCCGGCTTCTCGATTGCCGGCAGGTTGAAGCCCTCGACGACCTTTTTGATGTAGGGGATCTGCGGCACCAGGTCTTCCGGCATGGCGGCGCGGTTCGCCTTGTACTCCGGGTAAATGTCCTTGCGGAAGGTCGGTCCCTTGCTGTCGAAGATTACCGCAAGGTGGTCCGGCTGCAGCTCGCGCATCACCTTGAGCAGCATGTTGGTAAACCCGAAGATGGCGTTGGTCGCCATCCCCTGCGCGTTGCTCAGGTGACGGATGGCGTAGTAGGCGCGGTAGATGTAGCTCGAACCGTCTATCAGGATAAGACGTTGAGGGGAGTCAGTCATGTATGGGCCTCCTTGGCAAACCGGTGGCGCACATTATTCCACAAGACGCCGGGGAGGCAAAGGAGAAGCACGCTTCACCGGCAGAAAGCCCGGGCAGCTGCCGAGAAGGTTGACATCAGCCACTGAAATGATTAGCTTTTCAGACACTTCCGATGCCAGCAAGGAGCTTGATGCATGTCCCAAGACGAATCGTTCGACAATGATATATCTTCCGGCTTTGAAATTGACGAGGACAAGATCTCCGAGATTATCCAGGAGCACGCCAACGAAGGCGGCCTGGTCGTCGCATCGGACGTATTGCCGACCGGCCTGCCGATCATCCCCTTGAGACCCCGCCCGGCCTTCCCGGGGATCATGATCCCCCTCGTCCTCAACGGCCCCGGTCAGGTGGCGACGCTGCATCAGGCTATGGAACACCAGTCGCAAGCGCTCGGCCTGGTCATGGTCCGCGACCTCGACGCCGAAGACGGCGTCGACAACCTGCACCAGGTCGGCGTCGCCGCGAAAATCGTCAAGGTGCTCCACAGCGAGAAGAACACGGCCCACGTCCTGGTCAACAGCCTGGAACGCTTTTCCCTTGAAGAGGTTGGCGAGCGGGGCATGACCCTCTACGCGCGGGTGCGTTACCACATCGCCACCGAACTGTCGGTCAACCCGGAACTGCGCGCCTATTCCATGGCGATCCTCTCCACCCTCAAGGAGCTGGTGCAGATCAACCCGCTCTATTCCGAAGAGATCAAGCTTTTCCTGAACCGCTCAAGCCTTGAGGACCCGGGGCGGCTGGCAGATTTCGCCGCCAACCTGACCAGCGCCGACGGCCAGCAGCTGCAGGAGATCCTGGCGACGATCGACGTCCGCAAGCGGATCGACAAGGTGCTGGTACTGCTCAAGAAGGAGCTGGAAGTCTCCCGCCTGCAGACCAAGATATCCAAGCAGATCGAGGAGAAAATCTCCGCGCAGCAGCGGGAATTCTTCCTGCGCGAGCAGCTCAAGGCAATCAAGCACGAGCTGGGGCTGGAGAAAGAGGGCAAAGACACTGAAATCGAAAAGTTCCAGAAGCGCCTGAAGAAACTCAAGCTCAACGAAGAGGCCGAGCGTGCCGTCGCCGACGAGATGGAGAAGCTGCAGCTCATCGAGCCGACCTCGCCGGAATACAACGTCAGCCGCAACTACCTCGACTGGCTGACGATCCTCCCCTGGGGGGTCTTCAGCAAGGACTCCTACAGCATCTCCCGGGCGCGCCGGGTTCTCGACCGCGACCACTACGGTCTCAAGGATGTGAAGGAGCGCATCCTCGAATTCATCGCCGTCGGCAAGATGAAGGGCGACATCTCGGGCTCGATCCTCTGCCTGGTCGGTCCGCCCGGGGTTGGCAAGACCTCCATCGGCCACAGCATCGCCGATGCTCTCGGTCGCAAGTTTTTCCGCTTTTCCCTCGGCGGCATGCGTGACGAGGCGGAGATCAAGGGTCACCGCCGCACCTACATCGGCGCCATGCCGGGGAAATTCGTCCAGGCGATGAAGACCGCCGGCACCGCCAACCCGGTGCTGATGCTCGACGAGATCGACAAGATCGGCGCCTCTTTCCAGGGCGATCCGGCCTCGGCGCTGCTCGAGGTCCTCGACCCGGAGCAGAACGGCGCGTTCCGCGACCACTACCTCGATGTCCCCTTCGACCTGTCGAACGTCCTGTTCATCGCCACCGCCAACCAGCTCGACACCATCCCGCGGCCGCTCCTCGACCGCATGGAAGTCATCCGGCTGTCCGGCTACATCCTCGAGGAAAAGCTGGAAATCGCCAAACGCTACCTCATCCCGAAAGCGCTCAAGAATCACGGTCTCGACACCCGGCAGGTGACGATCCACAAGGCGGCCCTCAAGCTGATCATCGACGGCTACGCGCGCGAGTCCGGCGTACGCGGCCTGGAGAACCAGATCAAGAAGATCATGCGCCGCGCAGCCATGGCCTTTGCCGAAAGTGAAAACCTGAAAAAAGTTACGATCCGCAAGGGCGATGTCGAGCACTATCTCGAAAAACCGATCTTCTCGGCGGACGAAATCTTCGAAGGAGTTCCCGGAGTCGTCACCGGCCTCGCATGGACCAGCCTTGGCGGCGCAACTTTGCAGATCGAGGCCGCAGCGACACTCGCCAAGACCAAGGGCTTCAAGCAGACCGGCCAGCTTGGCAATGTCATGGTCGAGAGCTCAGAGATCGCCTATTCCTACATCTCCGCAAACATTGCCGAATTCGGCGGCGATCCGGAATTCTTCGACCAGCATTTCGTTCATCTGCATGTCCCGGCCGGCGCCACACCGAAAGACGGCCCATCGGCGGGGATCACCATGGCATCGGCCCTGCTGACCATGGCGACGGGAAAAACCGTCCGCAAGGGTGTCGGCATGACCGGCGAGCTGACCCTTACTGGGCGGGTCCTGCCGATCGGCGGCATCAAGGAAAAAACCATTGCCGCCCGTCGGGCGGGGTTGAAGATTCTGATCTTTCCGGCGGAGAACGAAAAAGACTTCCTGGAACTTCCCGACTACCTGAAGGAGGGGCTGGAGGTACATTTCGCCCGGGAATATCGTGATGTGTATCACATCATCTGTTCATAATCTTTTCCAACGAAGGTTGCTGCTGCCACAAGTCCACTTTTGACTACAGTTTGAGAAAACGGCGTGCTACAGTTTCAAATCGAGCGTCTTCGGTGGTCACCTCCACCCGCCTGGTCGTGTGTTACCTGAAGCTGGACAAAATGGATCGGCATGCGCGCCATCAGCCTCAAATTCCGACTGTCATTAACAGTCATGATCCTCGTTTTCGCCATCTTTGCGGGATCGGGGAGCATGGCCCTGCTCTATTTCGAAAAATCTTATCGCCAGCTGCTCGTTGAAGAACAAGCGGCACTGGTCAGCCAGATTGCCGAGAGCATTGATGACCAGTTAAAAGACGCCAGGAACCTGATTGCCGCGACAGCGGCAAAGTTCCCCTCGGAACTGATGCAAAACGCCGACCTGGCCCAGGAATACCTCGACAACCGCCTTGGACTCGGCACCACCTCCCTGTTCGACAACGGCATCTTCCTGTTTACCGTCAAAGGTTTCCTGCTGGCGGAATACCCGTCCAAGCCGAATCGGCGCGATCGCGACTACTCATACCGCCAGTACTTCCAGCGAACGCTTGAAAGCGGGCAACCGCAGATTTCCGAACCTTATGCATCAAGTCAAAGCCACCAGCATCCGGCCGTCAACTTTACCGCACCCATCCGCGACAAAGAGGGACAGATCGCCGGCGTTATCGCAGGCAGCGTCGACCTCACCAAGAAAAACTTTCTCGGCGGGCTGAGAGATGTCCGCATTGGTCGGACCGGCTACCTCTATCTCTACAACATCGATCGCCTGATCATTGCTCACAGAGACCAGCAGCGGATCATGCAGAAAGACGTGCCGATCGGGGCAAACATCTGGTTCGACCGGGCCATAGAGGGCTTCGAAGGCACGGCTGAGACCGTCAATTCGCGCGGGCTGAAATCCCTGACAACTTTCAAGAAACTAAATTACGGCCGCTGGATTCTTGCCGCCAACTACCCGACGGAAGAGGCCTTCCAGCCGATCGAAGACGTGCGCCGGCTCTTTCTGATCGGCCTCGCCGTCATCCTCCTGCTGTCCCTCGCCATCATATATGGCGTGACCCGCACCCTCCTTGCCCCCCTGGCCAGGCTGAATGATCACGTTGCCGGCTTTTCACGGGGCAACAACGGACAGAATGGACTCAAAGGCCCGAGAAGGGATGAAATCGGCACCCTCGCCGCAACCTTCGATGCTCTCATGACCGAAGTGGACGGACAGCACCGGGCGGCAAACGACCGGCTGGCATTTCTGCAGGGGATCATCGACACCATCCCCCACCCGACCTTCTACAACGATCTCGAAGGGCGTTTCCTGGGCTGCAACCTCGCAATGCAAACCCTCTGCAGGAAGCCCCTCTCAGAGATCATCGGCACGACCGTTTATGATCATCTCTCGGCAGAGACCGCACAGCGACTCGTTGACGGTGATGCCATCCTGATCCAGGGGGACATCACTTTCCTGAAACACGACATTGACGTGACCTTGACCAACGGCGACAGCCTTTGCGCTTTTATACATAAGGCGCTGCTGCGCGATGGCCAGGGGAACGATCAGGGGGTTGTCAGTTCACTGGTCGATATTGGCGAACTCAAAGCGGTTGAAGCGGCACTGGCAGGAGAACGCGAGTTCGCTCTCAACCTGCTGCAGAACTCCGCCGTCCCCTGCTTCGTCATCGACAAGGACCACAAGGTCCTTTTCTGGACCAGGGCGCTCGAATTGCTGACCGGCATCGCAGCGGCAGATGTCCTTGGCACGAACCAGCACTGGCGTGCTTTTTACCCTGCCGAACGTCCCTGCCTGGCGGACATCGTGCTGGATTCAGACTTCGACGCAGCCATCGACCTCTACCCGCAGCTGGCCAACTCGCCGCTGATCCAGGACGGCATGCAGGCAGAAGGCTGGCTCAAAATGGCCAACGGCAAGTCTCTGTACATGATCTTCGATGCCGCTCCGGTCCGCGACCTGGACGGCAACGTGGTGGCGGTGATCGAGACCCTGCATGACCTTAGCAACCTGAAATGGGCCGAAAAAGCCCTGCGGGAAACCCAGGAGAGCTATCACGCCCTGGTCGACAATTCGCCCGACGCCATCCTGGTGCATCGCCAGGGGGTGGTCCTGTTCGGCAACCGGGCAGCAAATAATCTCTTCCATGCTGACCAGACCCTTGAGCTCAAGGGAAAAACGCTTTCGGAACTGCTGCATCCGGATTGCCATGAAACCGCCTTTCAACGCCTTTCCGAAGTGGAAGAGAGCCGAAGTGAGCAGCGCTACGTTGAAGAAAAGATCATCTGCTTCGACGGCCAGGTGCTGGACGTCGAGGTGGGGTCCTCTCCGACCTATTATGCGGGGGGGGGTGCGGTGCAGACCGTGCTGCGCGACATCACCAACCGCAAGGCGGAGCAGGATCGCATCTGGCACCAGGCCAACTTTGACGCTCTCACGGGACTTCCCAACCGCAGCCTCTTCATGGACCGCCTGGAACAGGCGATCAGTCGCAGTGACCGAGAGAGCTGCCAGGCAGGGCTGATGTTCATCGACCTCGACCACTTCAAGGCGGTCAACGACACCCTCGGGCATGATGCAGGGGATGAGCTCCTGCGCCAGGTCGCCGTGCGCATGCAAGGCTGCCTGCGCAAGACCGACACCGCCGCCCGCCTTGGCGGCGACGAGTTCACCATCATCCTGCCGGCCCTGCCGAGCCCCCGGGGCATGATCACCGTTGCCGAACGGTTGCTCAAAGCCCTGGCAGAACCTTTCGAACTTCCCGGCGGCATCGGCAGGATATCAGGTTCGATCGGCTGTGCAATCTACCCGCGTGACGGCGGCAACATCGCTGACCTGATGAACGTCGCCGATGCCTCGATGTACCAGGCCAAACAGGCGGGCCGCAACGGGTATTATCTCCCGGAAAATGCATAGCTACGGACCGGCTGCCGCTCGGCCCGAAAGTTTCAGCTTTCCCGGTTGACGCCTCCTTGCGAATCCTGTTAGTTTCTACCGCTCAACTTCATCCCAAACTGAGGTGAACGGCCAATGCGCGTCCTCTCCGGAATTCAACCGTCCGGCTCTCTCCATCTCGGCAATTATTTCGGCATGATGTCGAAAATGATCGCCTACCAGGAAGAGAGCGAGCTCTTCTGCTTCATCGCCAACTACCATGCCCAGACCTCCCTGAGCGATGGCAAGGCGCTGGCGCGCGGTACGCTGGAAGCCGCCGCCAACTTCCTCGCCCTCGGCATGGACCCTGAAAAATGTACCTTCTGGGTGCAATCCGACGTCCCGGAAGTCCAGGAACTGACCTGGATCCTTTCGAACTTCACGCCAATGGGTCTTCTCGAACGCTGCCACAGCTACAAGGACAAGGTCGGCAAGGGGATCGCCGCCAATCATGGGCTGTTCGCCTACCCGGTCCTGATGACCGCCGACATCCTCCTCTTCCAGAGTGAAAAAGTTCCGGTCGGCAAGGACCAGAAACAGCACGTCGAAGTGGCCCGCGACATCGCCATCAAGTTCAACAACGAGTACGGCGAGGTGTTCACCTTGCCGGAGCCGGATATCGACGACGATGTCGCCACCGTTCCCGGCCTCGACGGCCGCAAGATGAGCAAGAGCTACGGCAACACCATCGACCTGTTCCTCGAGGAAAAAGCCCTGCGCAAGCAGATCATGCAGATCGTTACCGACCCGACCCCGGTGGAAGA